>JAPKYY010000387.1 GCA_026394095.1 Acidobacteriota bacterium
GCCGCGTAAGAGTCGTTCCGGTTAAACCAATACACGTTCCCGTGAACCTTGTTCGTGCCAGACCGCGTAATCACATTCACCTGCCCCGAAGCCCCACGTCCAAACTCCGCCGAATAAGCCCCGCGAAACGCCTTAAACTCCGCAATCGCATCCACACTCGGAAACGTAAGCAGCGTCAGATTCGACCCGCGGTCCAGATTATCGGCCCCGTCCACCATGTACGAAGTCCCCGAAGTCCTTCCCCCATTGAGCGAGAACGGAATCACATTCGTCCCGCCACTCGGGTTCTGCAAGCCAATGTAGAGCTCATCCGTTGTAGCCGTCGACGTCACCCCGGGCATCAACGAAAGTAACTGCATGTAATTGCGATTATTCAGTGATAGTTCCCGCACTTCCTTGCCCGACACCAACCCTTCCGAAGCCGCATTCTGCAACTGCACCTGCGCCGCATCAGCCTCAACCGTAATCTGCTGCGCCAACTCCCCCACCTCAAGCCTCACACTCACCGTCAGCTTCTCGGCCACATGCAACTCAATCCCCGATTGCGCATAGCGCTTAAACCCGGACGCTTCCACCTCCACCGCATAAAGCCCAATCGGCAGCAAAGTCGCAACATAAGCACCAGTCTCATCAGAGCGAATCGTCCGCACCACTGCCCCGCGCTCGGTAGACCGTACCCGCACTGTCGCCCCCGCCACTGCAACGCCCGTCGAGTCAACAACATTCCCAACGATAGCCCCAGTGATCTCCTGGCCGAAAACACCAACAACCATCAAAACGAAAAGAACCAGCGCTCTGCACATTTTTAGATTATTGCGCTTCGCGTAGGCACCCACAAATCCGTCCAGGCCAGCTTCAATGCATCAATCATCTCGAGGCCAAACTCACTCCGCTTCAGATCATTCGCCGCGCTGTTACCAGTCCCAAGCGCAAACTTACAACCAGCCTCCTTGGCCATCCTCAAAAACGCCAAATTAGGCAATCGATACCGATCATTCATCTCAATCGCCACCTTACGCGAAGCCGCCGCATCCACCAGCCGCCGCATCCGCGCCGGCGTCCACAACCGCGCATGATCCTTGGCAATCACATCAGGCAGAAAAGTAGGAATAGCCAATATGTCCATCGGCGTCTTCGTCAACAGATACACCGTCCGCTCCACCAGCTCATCCACAAACACATCCGCATTCGCGATCGGCCCAACATCCTGTGGCCGGTACAATCGCGTCCAGCGCCCCTTGTCATCCGTCCAGATCATCCCATCGTTAAAGATAAAATCCACCCGATCCGTAACCTTAGAGCTAAAGATCTTCATCCAGTCCGCACCCTCAGCCTGCATACCAACATAAGCCGCATGGCCCTTCACGCTATCGATAAACCCTAGCGCACCAGCCTCCGTGCTGTACTGGCTCTGCCGCCCGCAATTCGCCGCAATCCCGTAGTAAATCCCGTCCCGCTTACTCCGCTCCAGAGCCTCCTTCACCCCAAGCCCCGGCTTCAGATGCACATGCCAATCCACCAGCGGATAATTCTTCGCCCCAAGCGCGATGATCTTGCGATAAGTCTCATCCACCTCCGGCAGCGGCCCCGGCGTCGCCTCTTGATCCCCAAGCGCTCTCACCCGCAACCCGCCAAACTGCACCAGCGACCCCGGGTCATGACACTGCAACGCAAACAGCCCCTCCCCCAGAAACCGCTCCGTCTCCTGCGTCGGCGGCAACACCGGCGCAGCCGGCTCCGTATAATCCACCGTCAGCATCCCGTTCACCCGCACCTGAACATTCTTCCCCCGCACCGCAATCGCAATCCGGAACCACTCGTTGTCCCTCACCAACTGCTGCTGCACATTCCGCATCGAATACAGCGACCCCGTCCGCTTCCCCGTCACCGCCGACCGGATCTTGTCCACCATGCGCTGGTACTGGCGCGTGTTCGTGTCGATCGCCGCGCGCAACAACCGGAACTCGAAGTCCGCCGCATCCGCCGCCTGCAGCAGGGCGTTGGTGTCCTTGGG
>JAPKYY010000582.1 GCA_026394095.1 Acidobacteriota bacterium
CGAATTGAGGTTGCAATCAGTGATACTTTCATGAATCCCGGTGCTCTCTGGGACGAGAGTGTTTAGTTAAAAAAGAATGGGAGCCGAAAACACGGAAGTGTATTCTGGCTCCCGAAATACCCGCAGGAATGTTTCGTTCAAGAGTGATATCGGTTCTCTAAGGCAATTGCTTTAGAGGCACTTCGAACAAAACGGCAGTTCTAAGTGCAAAGCCGCTTCCTCAAAAGGAATGTCTGCGATTCACCGGGATCGATTGAAATGAAGTAAAAGAATTGGAATCTCTGCCCGAAAGAGTTCTTCATTGGCCAGTAGATACCCGCGCTGATGCGCCTCAGTCAACAGGAACTTTTGCCACGCTGCATGGTGCGCGTTCTGACGCAGAACCACGGTGAAACGATCCCTCTTCCAAACCTTGGCCCTGAGTTCTTCTTCTGAGTAATCTCGTGCGGCATCCCTGGGCTCCATCGGCAAAACAACCACATCCTTATGGCGTATCGGGTAGGCCACCAGGGGTGCAAGCAGAAAAGCCCGTTGATCTGGATTCTTCAACACGCTCAGCGAAGCTGATTCCACGAATGCAGAGTATAAAACGAGTACACCGTCGGAATCCTTCTCCATCTGGTTTGCTCGAGTCAGGGTGCCACGCCAGTCTTCAATGCTCTGATGGCCGGAGTCAAATGCCGTATGCGCCAGAAGCGACAGAGCCAGAGCGCCAATACTGATTTTCAGACAAATATGGCCCGGTTCTATGCGGCCCAAAAGCCAGGCCCACAGCAGTGCAAGGCCAGGTGTTGCCGGCATTAGATATCTTGTCGAGAAAATTCTGGTGGCTGTAAATTGTGAAACGCCAAACAGGAAGAGCACCGGGAAAAGTATCAGGACCATACAAAACATGAGACTGTGCTTGTCTTCTCCGGTAAGCGCGAGCTTGATTCCGCGCACCCCGATTGCGCAAACAATGGCGGACACCGCGAACAGATACACGATTTTCAAAGGGGCTATAGCCGCGAGCACAGCATCAAAATCAGGTCGTGGCGCCCAGGAATAGCTGGAACCCCAGCTGAACATGACTTTGTAGTGATAGGCCAGAGGCAGTAATGCCAGCAAAATTGTGATGGCAGATACCAACCACGAGTAGCGATGTTTGCTCAGGGAGTCTCTGCCCGCAAAAATCAGATAAAGTACCGGGATCGCCAGCACATATATGAAAAGCAGTTGGAGATAGACGAGACAAACCAAACCGAAGCAGAAGCCCGCAAAATGGAGGCAACGGCCATCTCGGTTAGCCCTTAGAAAACAAACCAGGCTACCGCAAAGGGCAGCCATCGCAAAGGAATAGGGCCTCGCGTCAACTGCAGCCATGGACACAATTGGCCAGAGTGTAAAGAAGGCCAGCGCTGTCCTGGCTGCATCGGGCTTGAGAAGATCGCTCGATAAGAGATAAAAGAAGTAAAACGAAACACCGATTGCTATCCACGAGGGCAGTCGCATCGCCAGTTCAGACGTGCCTCCAATCAAGGCTGTGGCTGCCATTATGGAGGCAAAGAGTGGCCCATGCAGCAGCAGCAGCGAGCGCCGGATCAAATCAGAGAATCCCCCTTCGATCAGCCACCGCGTGCCGCATTCATCCAGCCAGAAACTGTCTGGCAGGTATTTGAGCCATACCACCAGATTTGCCGCAACAAGAATCCAAAAAGCCACGACCTGGTATTGATGGGATCGCTCTGAGGTTGCAGTTTTCCTTTTTGGTATGGAATTCATGATTCTGAATTGTCGATTCTTTAAGTTATCGGGTTCTTTTTGATGATGGACCATACTGGGTCGGCAAAATAATTCCGACATGTCTTCACGTCTGGATTACAGCCAAAAGTCTCATCAGCCCAATCTGCACCGTGCTCACCCTTACGGAAAAGGATGGAGCATGATAGAGAGAGTGCCATTTGGAGTAGACTTCCATCTCGACCGCAAAGCCCGCATTACTTTGGCCATCGCCATTGTCATAGCAGGCGTGCTCCTCTATTTTTCTTTGCGCGGAATCGACATGGCAGAACTTGGAGCCAAGCTCGGTAGTGCCAAGCTTGAGCCCCTTGCGGTCTCCTTGCTTTTGTCCTGCCTTACTTTGTGGCTTAGGAGTCTTCGCTGGCGGGTTCTCTTGAACACGAGCGAAGTCTTACCCCTCTCCACCGTCTTTTGGGCCAATGCTTTGGGCTACCTCGGCAACAACGTTTTGCCGGCCAGGATGGGGGAATTCATGAGAGTGGAGGCGCTCAAACGCCGCCACGACATCTCCCGCAGCTATTTGCTGGCCACCGCGCTGATCGAACGCGTCATGGACGCCGGTGTACTTGTTCTTTTCACCAGTGCGGCACTGCTTACCATTCCCGGTCTGCCTGACTGGCTTCACAGTGCCAGCAAAACCTTTAGTATCTTAAGCGGTTTGGGAATTCTGACACTTTTTTTCCTGCCGCATGCACAGAAGCAGGTAGAGCAACTTCTCACCAAAATCCCGAAAATTTCAGGTGTTGCCTCACGATTCCTGGATGGCTTGCGCTGCCTGCACAGCTGGAGCCGTTCTTTGCTCTTCCTCCTGCTGACTCTTACGATCTGGCCGATTGATTCCTACATCGGCGTGCTGGTTGCCGATTCGATCGGGCTCGAATTGCAGTTCCAGACTTCGATGGTCGTGCTTGCCGCTCTCGGGCTCTCCAGCGCCGTACCTTCCACTCCCGGCTATGTCGGTGTTTTCCAGTTTGTAGCCGTCAATGTCATGCGTCCGTTTGGAATCGAAAGTGCACCTGCTATCGCCTGGATCCTCATCTATCAAGCGATCAACTATGTCACCCAGACTGCCTTTGGGCTGATCGGTTTTGGTGTTCTTTCAAAGGCCCACGCTCAGAAGAGTTGATCGAGCGTAAGCGGCTTGTCGGCTTTGGCCCACGCGATTTTGTAGAGACTCTCCACCATCGCTGCCGCATCCAGCTTCTTTTGCGCTTTGAGCGATTCGTAGAGACCGTAAAGTGCTCTTCCACTGCGCCTGTTATTCAATAACTCTGCCCGGAAAACTCCTTCGGCTTCAGCGTGTTTGCCAGTTTCGATTAACAGCGCGCCTAAGGATTCGCGCGTTGGCGGGTAATACCAGCCAGCGGGCTCGTCATAGTTCAGGGCATCTTCGGCCGCGACAGCCTTCCGCATCCAATCGATGGCTTCGGCCTTATTTCCTGAAGCTGAAGCGATCCGGGCTGCCAGGGAATAGGCTGCGATCTGCATGATGTCTTTCTCTTTGTTCAGCCCGAAGCCACGATCTGGCGATAGACTTTCAATTGCTTTGGCAAAAGCGGCCTGCGACAGCTTTGCTGCCTTGATATCGCCCCTTGCAGCCTGAGCCATACCGCGTGCGAAGTGCCAGACATTATTGACTGTAAGGCTGAAGCTGGCCGGCTCGGGGCTTGCGAGAATCTTGTCCCATTGCTGGAAGCGAACTTCAGTAAATAGAGGCATCGAGATCGAGGCCTCAAACATCGGCTCCATTCGAGCCACTGGCTCAAGTTCCCTTGCTGCTTCAACGATGGCCGCCCGAGCCTCCTCGTAGCGACCCATCATCGTCAGCGCTGAACTTAAAAAAT
>JAPKYY010000682.1 GCA_026394095.1 Acidobacteriota bacterium
CAGATGCATCACACCCATATCGATCAGGGCGGCATCGGCAAGCTCACGCATTTCTGCGGTCACCTCGTGATAAGGCTCGATCACGACGCTATTGAAGAAACCACCCAGCACCAACTCGCGCGCTTTCACATCGCGAGTGCCCTTGGCTTGCCAGTCGTTGGAGATAATGCCCAGCCACTTGCGCAGGTCATCGAGGTGCCAGCGCTCCTGGCCGTAAATACGAACAAAACTATCCGGGCGCAGCAGCGGATACTCTTCGCGAGTAATTACTTTAAGCAGCGTCGACTTCCCGCAGCCATTGGGCCCCAGAATCGCCACATGCTCACCATCCTCAATACGCAAAGAGAGGCCGTTTAAGGCCGGCCTCTCTCCGCGAATTACTGTGATGTTTTGAACTTCGAGTAAAGGCGCCGCCACTAAAGCTTGCCCTTACTCCGTGAACAAGCCGTGACCGCTCCGGTTACGTCGACCGCCGTGTTTCCCTCTTCAATGCTCGTGATCTTTCCATCGATATCCACCACGAAGGTGGCTCGGTTGGAGATCCCACGATCCTTCATCAACGTGCCGTAGGCTTCTGCAGCCTTGCGCGTTGCGAAGTCGCTTCCAAGCGGAAATTCTGGCTTGATCACATTGTCAGCCCAATACTTCAGACTGGGTACGTTGTCAGTGGACAGACCAATGACTTCAAAACCCATATCTTTAAACTTTTGGATACCAGCCTGGTACCCGGTCATTTCCTTTGTTCAACCACCGGTGAACGCAGCGGGGAAAAATGCAACCACAACTCCGTTCTTGCCCTTGTAGTCAGAAAGTTTGAATGGCTTGCCCGCCGTAGTGGGCACGCTAAAGTCCGGGGCCATATCGCCAACCTTGAGATGCGTCTTGGGCGGGGCCGTAGCCTGCCCCTGCAACATCATGGCTGAAGATAGAGCCGCGGTCGTGAGGAAAAACGATCGACGTTCCATAATGAAATTATGTCAGACCCGCGCTACCCGGTTGGGAAATTTTCCTTCACCCCCTTCACTCAGGAATCAGAACGCCAGGCCTCGATCGCTGAAATCCGAGACCTGCCTCGCAACGTACGATCCGCCCTCGCAGCCCTGGCTGAAGACAAAATCGATACCCCGTATCGAGAGGGCGGCTGGACGGTACGCCAACTCATCCACCACATCGCCGACTCCCACATGAATGCCTTCATCCGCTTTCGCCTCGGCCTAACCGAAGACAAACCCACCATCAAGCCTTACGATGAAAACGCCTGGTCGCAGTTGCCTGACTCATCTCTCCCGGTCGAACATTCCCTCGCCATCATCGACAACGTCCACCACCGTTTAACTGTCATGCTCGAACTCACCCCGGCCGACCAGTTCGCCCGTGAGATCGTTCATCCCGATAACGGTGTCATGACGTTAGACAAACTTCTGCAACTCTACGCCTGGCACGGCCGCCACCACACCGCTCACATCACGAATACGCCGCGCTGAGACGAGCGGCCGCCTTGCCGCACCACAATCGCCCCCCGCCGCGCCGGGAACACGGTGAATTCCAACTGGAACACTCCCGCACCTACTGGCCTTATCGCCACAACCCCCAGCTCCAAGCCACCCACCTCGACCCAAACGGGCAGGTCGGGGTCCAAACCAGTGACAAAAACATTCCCGTCAGCCACAGAGACAATCCCAGGCGAACTCCGTTCTACAAGCACGGGAGTCCGCTCCACCTCGACCACGCCGAAGCCGACACGATCCGGCACCTGAACCACCATATAACCCGGATTGAAATACAAGGTAGTAGCTGCAAGGCCACCCATCAGGAGCGGTCTTTGCAGCCCCGAACCCAAAATGATTGCCTGCGACCCTGGCGTAACCACCGTTTCGAGACTGCCTGCGTTCAGGCTTGTCAAAACCACGGGAGAGTCCAATAGACGGCCAGGCTGCGTCATTTCAATTGCGACTCCCCCCACCCGCAAACTGATATTCCGTGCCGCACCAGAATTCTCGGGTACCTGAAGCCAAACCACACCAGGACCAAAGCCCACCTGTCCGGCAACTACCTCGGCTGTGCCTGCGGTCAACTCCGAGATCCAGGGGCAAAGCGCCGGGCTGGCAACCCGCACCGGAAACAAACCACCCCAGGCAGTCAGATTCTCACCCAGCGAAAGCTGGTAAGCACAGCCCGCCGCCAGACTACCGGTCCCGCGGTATTCGATCGGCTGCGGAAAGACCCCATCCACGCCAATCGAATAGTCGAGTGTCATCGTGTCGAAAACGCCCGCCCTCTGAACGATTCGGCCTCTCACCTGAGCTGTGGTCACTCGAAGGCCAGCCACACCCGTACCACTTCCTACAAAACTGCAATCCACCGCCAGCCTTCCCCCCATCGCAAAGAACTGGCCCTCAGGCGCACCACTGCTCCTGATTTCGAACTGCTCCG
Source organism: Acidobacteriota bacterium (assembly GCA_026394095.1). Classification (GTDB taxonomy): domain Bacteria; phylum Acidobacteriota; class Terriglobia; order Bryobacterales; family Bryobacteraceae; genus Bryobacter. The sequence continues at coordinate 2,434 of JAPKYY010000682.1, forward strand.
CACCCAGCCGGCGAAAGACAAGAGTTATGCCATTTCCCCACCATGCGCCGCCGAAGCGTTCGAATAGAGTCTGGTCACCTCCACTTACATTAAATGTGGCCCTGTAAGTTGCTGCATCCGGGCAACTTGTTGGAATACTTCCAGCTAGGGTTGCACCCGGTTCAGCCACTTGCACTGGAATGTCCCCCACCACTTTTCCATCATGGCTTCTCACCTTCAATCGAGTCCGGCCAGCCTTCAACAATCCGTTACCGCTCACAATCGCAGTCGCAACCTTCGAATCGCTCACGCTAGCAGAGGCCGCCCCAAACCGGGAATCCAAACGCAGCCAACGCACCCCGCCGACATTCGAGAACTCGACATCCTCCAGCGCAAGCCGCTGGATTCCCGAAGCTACTAATCGCTGAATCTGAGGGCGCGCGCTACCCACCGTCAACTCACCCCGCTGCGTCTCAGCGACAGCTAACTCAAAGTTGCCACTCGATCTCTCCAGCGCCGGCAGAAGCCCTCTCACCACATAGCCGCCCCGCAACGGCTGCATAAACCCAACTCGGAAATCGTCCGTTGAACTCACAACCACACCGGACAAACCCAAACCATTCCAAAACTTGGCAGCCAAACCACTTTGGTTTGTTTCTACTACCACAGTTAGTTCACCTAAATTCTTAAATCTCTGCCCAAGTTCTTCCCACGAAAACCAGCGATCGAGCCAGACACCATCTGCATCCCCCATTCCGCTTACAAGCACGTAAGTCCGCTTGCAACCGAGGGCCAAAGACGAATCCATAAAGAGGCGCGATACCCCTGTCCGCCTCAAGTAAGCCTCAAACCCGGCACTGCTTGCAAAGTTGGTAGACAGCAAAACTCCGCAAGTCTCGCTTGCCACAGGCGCCAGATCAGCCACCGGAATCAGCGCTCCGGCGGCACTTGTCGTCCGGCCCACGCTCTGCCAATTTCCATCCGGCGGCCGAAGCAGCGGCCACCACATCTCCCCCGAAATCCGCGCCTGGCTTAAGTCGTTCCCCGGTACAAGGTAGAAGCGAGTCGGTTTGGCCCAACTCTTGGACGGGCCATCATCTACCCACAGCAACCAGCTCCCCACCTCGGCCCTCCACAGCCCCCCAGCCTCTTTATCCTTCCCCCAACGGGCCGGACGAACCAGACTTCCCGCCGGAAGCCAGTACGGCCCTACAAGCTGCAAATTACTCCCATCGGCCGCATTCCGCAGAAGCACCCGCCGAACCTCGGCCTTTAGCGCCGAAGCACTCCCGGTGGGAGCAAGCGCCCCAACCGAGAAGGCAAAGCTCACCACGGCCCCGTCGCCCAGCTCAGCCACCGCATCCACATTAAAGTACCCGGGAGAATCCGGGCTCATGTACATTGTGGACGCTTTTCCGCTCGCATCCGTCCGAACCGTGACGCTGGGTTGGCCAGCCGGAGGCACGAATCGAACATTTATGCCCGAGACATTCCCACCCAGGCTTGCCGCCGACAACACCACTTTCAACTCCACGTTGGTCCGGGGCGGCACCACAAACGCGCTCTCCCCATCAATCAGCAGCACTTGGGCGGCCAGGCCCGAACAGACCAACAGAAGTAAAAAGCGCATCAAAACCCCGGTTCGTTAATTTTCACCACTCGAATGTCTTTGGCATACTTCTCAGCCG
>JAPKYY010000541.1 GCA_026394095.1 Acidobacteriota bacterium
AGTTGGCAAAAGCAATCGACGATGGTGCAGTGGAGCGGCCTGATTTGCCCATAGAGGTGGCAAGCATAGTGCTGAAGGCGATGGCGCGAAGGCCGGAAGACCGCTACGCGAGTGTGCTTGCACTGCGGGAAGATCTGGCGAGGTACCGGCGCAGGGAGCCTGTGAAGGCAGTTGAAGCAACTTGGGTGTACCGCATGAGGAAGTTTGTGCTGCGGCAGCGCTGGACCCTGGCATTGGCGGCAGGCGTGCTTTTGCTGGTGTCGCTCGGGTTTGGCAGAGCGTACTGGGAGGCGCGCAATGCAGCGAGACGCTTTGAGCAGGTGCGGGGTCTGGCCCGAAGCCTTTTGTTTGAGATACACGATGAAGTGAGCAAGGTGCCCGGAACGCTGGAGAGCCGGAAGTTGATCGTGTCGCGGGCACTGGAATATCTGGATCAGCTTTCGCGGGACGAGTCTGCCGATGAGAGTTTGCAGAAGGATCTTGCCGAATCGTACCTGAAAGTGGGTAATGTGCAGGGGACGCTGGTTCGATCCAATGAGTCTCTTGGAAGGTATGCGGATGCACTTGGGAGCTACCGGAAGGCGGCTGCTATTTTCGAGCGGCTACAGCGGCGAGCACCGGGAGACCGTGAGCTTAGGGGCCGCCTGGCCAAGAGCTTTGAGGGAGTTGGGGATTCCTGCACCAGGCTGACGGATGCCGCTTGCGCCGAACAAGGCTACCGGAAGGCAAAAGAGTTGTACGAACTCGATGCGGTGCAGAATCCAAAGGATTTCATGGCACAGGCCCGGTGGCTCAATTCGAGAATTATGCAACTGGACCCTCTGCTGACCAGGAAAGAGTATGGAAAGTTGCGGGATGAGCTGCAGCCCATTGCCCTTGCGTTTGAAGAACTAGGCAAGCAGTATCCGGGCGAGGCCCGGCTCAGAAATTACCAAGCCTATGCTTACAAGAGATTGGGAGCTGCTGAGGGGGTGCTGGGCCACTATGAAGTTGGAATCGGCTGGTATCAGAAGGCCCTGGAGTTGCACCGGCTAGCCAAAGAACGGACAGGGGAATCCACCTGCGAGGTGGACATAGCGTGGGCACTGGAGAGGCAAGGGAAATCGCTGGAGGCCAATGCAGCACTAGATAGGGCGATAGCGATTCGAAGGGAGCAGGCGGCCCTGAGAGGAAACGATCCGCCTAGCAAATTGTCGCTGGTGAGCGCGATTTTCCGTAAGGCAGGCTTGATGCAGAGAGCCAGGAGTTGGGTGCCGGCGCTGGCACTGCTTGAGGAGGCTTCTGCGGCAATGAAGTCGATCGAGAGCGGTGCGAAACAGAACCGTCAGATTAGTGGCATGATCCAGCAGGTAGAACTGATGCGAGGAGATTCGTTGTGGGAGATCGGCCGGAAGGACGATGCCAGGGCTGCATACGAGAGAGGGCTGGCGGCAGATGGCCAGGAGCAAGTAGAAGCGGTTATGACTGAGCGAGCGCGGATGAGGGTGCGTCAGACTGCATTGAGCGGGCCAGCAAAGCCTTTGCAGTGATCCAGTCGCGCTTGACGGTGGAAGCAGAAAGGTTGAGGATTTCAGCTGTTTCTTCGATGGTAAGACCGGCGAAGAAGCGCAACTCGACAAGCTTTGCAATCTCGGGAAAGCGCAATTCCAGTTTGTCGAGAGCGAGATCGAGATCGAGCAGGGTGGCCGAATCGATGGGGATCAGGTGGGCAGATTGAATCTGCGGAAATGCATCGATGCTGACATTGAGGTTTGCGTCGCGCTTTGCGGTGAGACGCAGACGGGCGCGATCGATGAGAATGCGGCGGATGATTTTGGCAGCAACGGCGAAGAAGTGGCTGCGGTTTTCAAAGCGAACCTGACGCTGGTCGGCCAGTTTGAGGTAAGCCTCATGGACAAGGGCTGTGGCCTGGACGGTTTGATCACCAGCCTCACGGGCAATTTGACGGTGTGCAATGGCGCGGAGTTCGTCGTAGACGATGTCCATGAGGCGGCCGAGGGCTTCCCGGTCGCCATCACGCCATGAATTGAGTAAACAGGTAAGATCTTCCGACGACTGCATCCCCTCCCATCTTATCTGGCGATGGGGAGGAAAGTGGCAGATGGTGAAGACTGACCGGCAACAACAATTACGGTTTCGTATTCACCGTTTGCGAGCTCCGGGACCTGGAATACGACCTGGATCAGACCCGGGAAGGCGGACAGCCCGGCGTAGGCGGGCCTTACTGTGGAAGTTTGACCGTTGAGAGTAAGCCGGATCTCTGAGGTGTTGGTTAGCGGGTAGCCGCCGGTTCTGGCAACCGGGATTTGGCCGGCAGGGACGGGAGGATTGGTTGGGCCGAGGCCAGTTGCATAAAGGACGATGAACTCACCGGGGCGCGCCGGGCGGACGGCGAGACCGTTGAGTGCGCCATTGGTGCCGAAGAGATTTGCCGGAGCGATATAGGCACTGCCGTCATTGGCAGTTGAGGCGAGATAGCGCTTGTTTTGAGCGTCGTAGCGAAATACGGCGGGGCTAACGATGCGGGAGCCACTCTGCACGACTGCGCTACGAAGGTTGCCGTTTTCAACGACCACAGTGACGGGGCCATCGGGTAGATTGTCGGGGGCGAGGGCATTGATCTGGCCCGGGCTGGTGAAGACGACAAAGGATTCGCGATCGTTGACCAGGACGCGAACGTTGTTGAGGCGGCGGGGAGCGCTGTTGTTGACAAAAGACTGACCCCAGTCGCCGATTGCATCCGCAAGATCGGTGCCAAAGATCGAGAAGAAGCCGCCGGGGGCAATGGCATTAGTGGAGGCATAGGAGGCGCTGTTTACGATGCCGGAACTTTGAAAGCCAGGAGGAGGAATGCCGACAGTGGAAGTGAAAGGAGAAGCCCAGATTTCGCGAACCTGAGCGGCAGTGAGATTGCCGGAATAGAGGCGGAAGAGGGCGATGCGGGCGGGGGCCCATTCAATGGATTCGCTGTCGTCGAGCAGGAAGTTGAGGATATTGTTGGCATTGTAGACGGGGTCGATTTCACCGATGGTGACACCGGTGGCAGAGGCCACAAGAGCACCGTTTAGATAAAGGTAAATTTCACGGGGCCGCTTCACAACCACCACATGGTAGTAAGTACCAACTGCCAGACGGTCGTTGCCGACGCTGCTGGCGCCGGAGTAGTAGTTGAGGAAGCCGCTGGGGTCGAGGTAGAGGCCTTCGGAGAGACGGCGATTGTTGCAATCGAAGATGCGGCGCCAGCCGTTGGCGTTCTGAATGGAAAAGACCATCTCGACAGAGTAGGTATCACGAGCGATACGAGAACCCGCAGTAAAGGTG
>JAPKYY010000860.1 GCA_026394095.1 Acidobacteriota bacterium
GACCTGGCGGTGTCACCCGATGAGATCGCGTTCGAGGGCGTGAAGTTCCTGCGGCAAAACACGTGTGGTCCGCAATAATTCCGTCATCTCGAAGAGTCAACAACTTGCGAGTAGCGCTCAGGGAACGTTACATGCGTCCTACGACTCTCAATCGAGGCTAGGCTGCCTGTGCTCCGCAAAAATTCCGTCACCTCGAAGAATCAATGGCTTGCGCGCCACACTCACGAAACGTTACACGCGCTCTCGGTAGGGTCGAGGACTGGGTGCACTGGGATGAACCGACAGGTTAGAGGGGTAAAGGAGTCCGGCTGGAAGCGAACAAAAGGGCAAACTTCTTCCATCGACGTGCGGCTTGCCAGCAATTAGCTTGGTTTTACATAGGTCGTTTATTATAAATCACTTACAGGTGTTCTCTCTACTCCGAAACACCCTTTGTTTGACTTGAGGAGCCATTCTTTTTCTCCCGCCTTCTGTATTTCTTCCCCTTTTTTCACCAGTTTTGTGAAATATCTAGATCTCTATGATCACTCGTCGCGATTTGATTGCGGGTGTCGCTCCTGCCGTAGCGCTTGCGCAAAGGAACGGGAATCCAGCCACAACCACCACCTGGTTTGATCGCCCTATGCGCTGGGCGCAAGTTGCATTCACAGAAGATGATCCAGGCAACTACGATCTGGCAATGTGGCTTCGCTATTTCAAGAAAATTCATGCAGATGCGGCGTGTCTGAGCGCCGGCGGCTGCGTCGCTTTTTACCCGACAAAAGTTCCCTTTCACTACCGAAGCAAATACCTCGGTCAACGCGACTGCTTCGGCGAATTTGCCGCCGGATGCCGGGATCTAGGCATGAATGTGATTGCACGCACCGATCCCCATGCCTGCAATGAAGAAGCCTTCCGCGCTCATCCCGAATGGGTGGCGCGAACAGCAGATGGGAAGCCGAGGCGGCACTGGGCCGCTCCAGACCTCTATGTGACTTGCGCACTTGGCCCTTACAATTTCGAATTCATGACCGAAGTGACCCGCGAAATCGTCACCAACTACAAAGTGGACGGGATTTTCTCCAACCGCTGGCATGGCAGCGGCCAGTGCTTTTGCGAATCCTGCAAATCGAAATTCAGAGCCTTTTGTGGAATGGATTTGCCGTTGACTCAGGATCCTGGCAACGCCGCCCGTAGGAAGTACATCGAGTGGAATCAACAACGCCTTTTTGACTTGTGGATGCTCTGGGACAAGACAATTCGTGGCGTCAATCCAGAGGCGACCTTTATTGCCAATTCAGGCGGCGGCGCATTGTCTGAACTGGATATGAAAAAGGTGGGAGAGCTTTCCCAGACACTTTTCGCCGACAAGCAGGCAAGACGTGGAACGATGCCGCCATGGGCAAACGGCAAGAATGGAAAAGAGTATCGCGCCACCATGGGCCGCAAGCCGATTGGCGGCATCTTCAGCATCGGCCTTGAAGAACCGTACCGGTGGAAGGATTCGGTGCAGTCGAGTGCCGAAATCCGGATGTGGGCTCATGATGGCATTGCGCACGGGCTTCGTCCGTGGTTTACGAAGTTCAACGCCAAGCCGCTAGATGATCGATGGATGCCAGTGGTGGCCGATATCTATGAATGGCACTGGAAGCATGAGAAGTTCTTACGCAATGAGCAGAATCTGGCCAGAGTCGCGATTGTTTATTCACAACAGACGGCGCACTACTATGGCGGTGAAAAGGCCCGCGAGCGCGTAGAGGATCCACAGCTAGGCTTCTATCAGGCGCTGGTGGAATCCAGAATTCCCTTTGAGATGGTTCATGATGGATTGCTCGATTCTGCCCATGTGGATCGATTTGCGCTCCTGATTCTTCCGAATATTGCTGCCCTGTCTGATGCGCAGTGCCGGCAGATTGAGGCTTATGTGTCTCGGGGCGGGTCGATTGTCGCCACGCAAGAAACTTCGCTTTTTGATGAATGGGGCAAGCGTCGGGAGAACTTTGGATTGAGCAATCTCTTTGGTTGTTCCTTCGCAGGCAAGATTGATGAGCGGATGCAAAATTCTTATCTGACTGTGGAGCATTCGCTGCCAGACAACCCATTCCGGGAAGGGCTTGATAGCGCACCCAGAATCATCAATGGTGTTCGGCAATTGCAGGTGCGTGCTCACGATTCAGCCTATCGGGCTCCGCTCACTCTCATTCCGAGTTATCCGGATCTGCCGATGGAACGAGTGTTTACCAACGTGCCGAGGACACAAGTTCCAGCAGTCTATTTGCGTACGCATGGGAATGGCAAGGTAGTTTATTTCCCTGCGGATATTGACCGCACCTTTTGGGAGGTCTTGAGCCCAGACCATCTTTCGGTCCTCAGAAACGCGATTCATTGGGCTGCCCCCAAAGCCAGTCCGATCCGGGTGAAGGGAAGTGGCATTCTAGACATTGCTTATTGGCAACAGAAGGAATCGCTCGCGGTGCATCTGGTGAATCTCACGAACCCGATGATGATGAAAGGGCCGATTCGCGAGGTCTTTCCTACTGGGGCTTTGTTGGTTGAGATTGATTTACCAGCGGGCATTGTGGCTAAGGAAGTCCGCCTCTTGACAGCAGGGACAACCGCTGTTTGGGCTGCAATTCCCGGAGGGATTCAGGTGGAAGTGCCTCGTGTTGAAGTACATGAGGTCATCGCTATTAGCTAGCACGCAACAGTCTTGAATGAGGCAGCACGGCCTACCAGCTGTCCTGGGGCGGCCCAGGTGGACAGATAGAGGGTGAGCCCGGTCGCGTTGTAGTGGTCGCTATGATCGAGGAGCAAATCCAACTTGCCGTCACCATCGAGATCCCCGGCCCAGATCAGTTCTGCATGTTCTTCCGACAAGGCTTTCGGCCAGGTGAATAGAGTTTGAGTCTTTCCTGATTTCTTGAGTTGCAGCAACCTCTGGTTTGTCACCTGAACGCTGTAGGCCGTAGCTTCGCATGTGAGCAGAATCGGGTTCTGCTCGAGGAAGGATCCGTTTTCGCTGCGGTCGAAGCAGGTGTGGACGGGTTTGGTTGCGAGTTGAGCTAGCCCACGAAGCAGGAAGAGTGGTTCCGCTTCGGCTGGTGTTGTGAGCGTGATTTGAGTTGCACGCTTGATCTCAGGTGCATCGTCGCCAATCGGATCATGTACCTTTTCCGTTTTAATCTGAAACCGGCCCCAGGCGAAGCCATCACGCGCAGGCACTAATCCAATCCATCCGCCACCAGAGCGGAACTCGGCTTCACCCTGGTGGAACGTACCTAGCTGTATCAAGTCCAGTTTGGGGCGAGGAGCCGGATTCGCAGCAGGGCGCTTGGCAGCCTGCTGCGCGAAGGTCGTGGCACAAGCCATCAAGATCGAAATCAGGATCCTCATGATGTCTAACAGTCTAACTGCTGGCCCGCTTTTGTCGTCAGGTGCCTTCGAGTGGCATGATGTTGAGGAATGGAAATCTATCAGTTGGAGCTCTTCCTCGCTGTCGTGAGCGCCGGGAGTCTGACAAAGGCCGCGAAGGATCGAGGGCTTTCAGCAGGTGCGGTAAGCCAGCAATTGCAGAAGCTGAGTGCGGAAATTGGTGCATTGTTGTTGGCAAAGGCCGGCCGTGGTCTCGTCTTGACGCCAGAAGGAGAGCAATTCGCCGAAAGAGCCAGACACCTGCTGAAAGAGGTGGATGACCTGCGACACAGCTTTGCGGGCGATGCAGAGCAGGATACAAGTCCATTTCACTTTGCCACCGGAGCAACAACACTCATTCATGGATTGCATCGC
>JAPKYY010000511.1 GCA_026394095.1 Acidobacteriota bacterium
GAAAAATCGCCCTCACTGAGTTCCGCCAACTCCTCGCCACCGGGTTCAACCACCAACCATACCTAAAGCCTCAAGATCTCCCGCCTATCGGGGACACCCTGGCCCAGCTCAAATCCTGCGAAGATCAGCTCGACGCCGTCCTCTGCGCCTACGTCGCCGCCCACTTCTGGTACTGGGGCCTGTCGCGAAACAATCTGCTCGGTCATCCCCCCGACGGCTTCATCGTCAACCCAAGCTTCTAAACTAAAGGAAACCTAAGTGCCTACCAACCCCTTTGCCGAACTCCGCGAAAACTACCAGATGAACGGCCTTCTCGAAGCCGACTCCCTCCCCAACCCAATCTCCCAGTTCCACCGCTGGTTTGACGACTGCCTCACCACAAAGCTCCTCGAAGCCAACGCCATGTCGCTAGCCACTGTCTCATCCACCGGCCAGCCTACCGTCCGGATGGTCCTCCTCAAGGCTCTTGACGACAGAGGCTTCTCATTCTTCACCAACTACGAAAGCCAGAAGGCCAGCCACCTCAACTCGAACCCCAAAGCCGCTATCTGCTTCCACTGGAAAGAACTTGAGCGCCAGGTTCGCGCCTCAGGCAGCGTCGAAAAACTCACTCGCGAAGAAAGTGAAATCTACTTTCGTGAGCGTCCCCGCATCTCACAAATCGGCGCATGGGCCAGTAATCAGTCCAGCGTTATCGAAGGCCGCGAAACGCTGGAGGCCGCCAGACGTCTCTATGAACAGAGGTTCGAAGGCCAGCCCGTTCCGATGCCTGATTTTTGGGGCGGCTACCTTCTGCGTCCGGTCGAAATTGAGTTCTGGCAGGGCCGCCCCGGCCGGCTCCACGACCGTCTGCACTATCATCTACAAAGCGATCAAACATGGCGTATCTCCCGCTTATCACCCTAGCCCTCCTCTCCGCACAAGCCCAGGACAACCTCACCACTGTTCTCAAGCGAGTCGAAGAGCGCTACAACACCACCAAAACCCTCAAAAGCGAATTTGAGCAAACTATGGCCGTAGCCCAGGGCCGCCGCGTCACCGAGCGCGGCACCCTCTACCTGCGCAAACCCGGCCAGATGCGCTGGGAATACGCCCAACCCACAGGCAAGCTCTTCCTCTGCGACGGCAAAACAATCCATTACGTCACCCCATCCGCCCGGCGAGTCGAAGACAGCCCCATGAAAGCCTCAGACGACCTCCGCGCCCCCCTCGCCTTCCTCCTTGGCAAACTCGACTTCGCAAGAGATTTCAGCCGCTTCGAGCACACACAATCCGGCCCCCAATGGAAGATCAAGGCTTACCCCAGGAACACCAAATCCCCCTATGAATACGTCGAGTTCTTCGCCGAACCCGATGGCCGCTTGAGCCTGGTCACCGTAACGGGACGAGACAACTCCAGCATGTCCTACGCCTTCCGCTCCGAACAACGCAACATCCCTTTAGCCGCCGAACTCTTCCAGTTCAAAGCCCCCGAGGGCTACGACCTCGTCACCCTCCGCAGCGAGCCTTGACTCGATACGAGCATTCCTATTGACGGAATACTCAATGCATAATAGAATAGTGTTTGATTCGATCTTTCCGTTGTCGAGAAACCGGAATGCTGTTTGCAGACAAGCCTGTACTCAGGTTTCAGATTATTGAGCGCGTTGCACGTCGAAAGCTCTTATATCTGCATGCTGCGAAAAAGCTTGAAGATCTCCGAGTTCCGCCAGGTATTCGTCTTGAGGCCCTTAGAGGGAATCGTGAGGGCCAGCATAGCATTCGCATCAACGATCAATGGAGAGTCTGTTTCGTTTGGCACGACAATGACGCTCATAGGGTCGAAATTGTGGATTATCACTGAGGCTTAAATGAATTCGAAAACAAAACTGCTAGACCCAATTCATCCAGGTGAAATTCTCGTCGAGGACTTCATGAAACCGCACTCGATCAGCATCAACAAGCTCGCAAGAGATCTTCATGTCCCCCCAAATCGCATTCATGCCATTGTTCACGGCAACCGTTCTATCACTGCTGACACCGCCCTCCGGCTAGGTGCCTATTTTGGTGTTTCCCCCGAAACCTGGCTGAATCTTCAATCCGAATTCGATCTCCGCGTCGCAATCCGCGCAATCGGTGACGACATCGCTCGAACCGTTCACAAACTCGAAGCTGCCTAAGCTCCGCTCAGCGGCGTCGACAATACTCAAGCCATCGCTACCACAGCAAAGTAGGCGAAACAGCCCACTGGAAGGCAATTCCAGGTTCTACCGCTTGCTAACCTCAATCCATGCAAGTCCGAATCGCCCTGGTGGGAGATTACAATCCCAGGGTCATCGCTCACCAGGCAATCCCACTAGCGCTCCAACTGGCCGGCACACAGAACTTGAGCTTCGACTGGAAACATACCTCCACCCTGGGCCCCCTCGACGGCTACCACGGCGTCTGGTGCGTCCCGGCATCACCCTACGAAAACGAAGCTGCCGCCATCGAGGCGATCCGCTGGGCACGAGAAAGCAAAGTCCCTTTCCTCGGCACCTGCGGCGGTTTCCAACACGCTGTTCTTGAATTCGCCCGCAACGTACTCGGCCTCACCTCAGCAGACCACGCAGAGACAGCGACAACTGAAGACTGTCTCGTCATCTCCCGTCTATCCTGTTCTCTCGTAGAAGTAGAAGAGCCCGTGCTTGCCCTCCCCGGATCGCGCCTCGCAGCTCTCTACGGCCCGGGCGAAAACTACTTCGGCTACCACTGCAACTTCGGATTCAACCCGGCCTTTGAAAGCGCCTTCGACGCCGCTGGGATGCAAGTTGCGGCCAGAGGCGACAACGGAGAGGTACGTGCGATGGAACTAACGTCACACCCCTTCTTCATCGGCACTCTCTTCCAGCCCGAACGCCTCGCCCTCCAGAACAGGAACTCACCCCTCGTAGACGCCTTCGTTCAAGCCGCAACTAGTTTCCGTGATACCAAAACCTGACCGGAAGCAGCTCTCACCCAGCCCCGCGTAAGGGCGCTAACTCTCAAATCACGTTCACGGGATCTCACACCCTATCCGGACCCCTTGCGATCACTGCTATACAATGTCAACCACATTGTGCAGATCTCCTATCCCTATGCTTTCGGGCCATCTCACTGCGAATTCTCCTATCTTTTGACCGCGAAAACCTTCATCATCTACAAGTGCCGCCCCAATTGACCCGCCGCCAGATTCTCGCCGCCCCCGCCCTCATGGCCCAGTCGCCCCAAACTCGCCCCAATATCCTGGTTGTCGTTCTCGACGATTTGGGTTGCCGCGATTTGGGCTTCCTCGGAGCCAAAGACCTGCTTACCCCAAATTTGGATGCCTTGGCCAGCAAGTCTGCAGTGCTCTCGAATTGGTATTCCAATGCCCCTGTCTGTGCCCCGGCACGCGCCTCGATCCTCTCCGGCCGTTACCCCGCACGTGCCGGAGTTCCCGCCAACAGCTCAGAACTCACACCCGGTTTGCCCACCCTTGGCTCCACCTTCCGTGCCGCCGGTTACCGCACTGCCGCCATTGGCAAATGGCATCTTGGTCTGCAGCCCGATACCCATCCCAACGCCCACGGTTTCGATTCCTTCTACGGCTTCATGAACGGTTGCATCGACTTCTACTCTCATCGATTCTATTGGGGCGAACCCAACCGACCAAACTTCCATGACCTCTGGCGCAATCGTACCGAAATCTTCGAAGACGGCCAATACTTCACCGAGCGGATGACCGACGAGGCCATCAAATTCTTTAGTGCCAAAACCGACCAGCCTTTTTGCACCTACCTGGCCTTCAACGCACCCCATTACCCGATGCATGCTCCAGACAAATACATGCGCCGCTTCCCCGGCCTCCCACTCGAGCGCCGAACCTACGCGGCCATGATCGCCGCTGTCGATGACGGCATTGGCCGCATTCGCGCTTCGCTAGAGGCGTCCGGCCAGTGGGACAACACTCTCCTTTTCTTCACCGGCGACAATGGTGCCACCACCGAGAAGCGGGCCGGGCTTGACGGGCAATACGCCACTGCCGGCGTCAATGCCCCTTACCGAGGCTTCAAGTTCTCCGTCTTCGATGGCGGTACTCACATCCCTGGCTTCGTCCATTACCCCTCAAAAATCCGCCCACGCAATCTACCCCAGATCGCCCAGGCTATGGACATCCTGCCCACGGTCCTCGATGCTGCTGGTCTCCCGCTGCCTTCAGGCATGGACGGGCTCTCCATCTGGAAAACCCTCACAAGCGATGCCCCATCTCCTCACGAGGAACTCTTCTGGACCAACCAGGGCCAGTTGGCTATCCGCCGCGGCCCCTGGAAGCTGGTCATCAATGGCAAAGATTTCGATCGCCGTCCGGAAGGCAACAAATCCCTAACCGGCACAGATGCCCTCTTCCTCTCCAACCTCGACGAAGATCCGTCCGAGTCGCGCAACCTCCGCTCGCTCCACCCGGCTCTGGTCGATGAACTCGCTACACTAGCCGCCCAGTGGCAAGCTTCCTTACCGAAATAACCAAGGACAACTCGAATGCACATCAAACTGATTTCTCTATTTGCCCTCGCCTCCAGCCTCCTCGCCCAGACCTCCACCGGTACCCTCTCCGGCGGAGTCTTTGACCCCTCGGGTGCAGTTGTCCCCGGAGCGAAAATTCGCTTGATGGGCACCGAGACAGGCGAACAGGTTCGTGATCTTGTCGCTGGTGCCGACGGCTCCTTCGTCGCCCCACTTCTGCGTCCCACCGCCTACACGATCGAAGTCTCTGCCGAAGGCTTCAAAAAACTGATCCGGTCCGGAATCGTCCTCCGCGTTGATGAGCAGCTATCGCTCCGCCTCACGCTCGAAACTGGCGCTACGTCAGAATCGATCACCGTTGCTGCTTCAGCCGAACTCCTTGAAGCTGCCTCCAACACCGTCGGGCAGGTCATCGACGATCGAACGCTCCAGCAACTGCCCCTCAACGGTCGCAACTACCTTGCCCTTGGAAACCTCACCGCTGGTGCCGTACCTGCCTCCCGTTCCCGCGACCGCAGCTTCTCGGCCTACGGCAATCGTAGCCTCCAGAACGCCTTCCTCCTCGACGGTGCCCGCAATCAGAACTACCTGCGTGGCCTGGACAACCGTGCCCGCGATGCCATGCGTCCTTCTCTTGAAGCCATCGCCGAGTTCAAGGTCCAAACCTCCAATTACTCTGCCGAATACGGGGCCTCCGCCGGTGCTGTCGTCAACGTCGTCACCAAGTCCGGCACCAACCAGTTCCATGGCAGTGTCTTCGAATTCCTTCGCAACAACAAAATGGATGCTCGAGATTTCTTTCTGCCTGCCTCCTCAAAGCAGCCCCTCTACATCCAGCACCAGTTCGGTGGCTCACTCGGAGGCCCCGTCATTAAGAATCGCGCCTGGTTTCTTGCCGCCTTCCAGCGCACCCACATCTCTGAAGGTGAGGTCGGTACGGCAACAATTCCGCTCGAAGCAGAGCGCAATGGCAACTTTACCGCCACGCTCTTCGATCCCCTCACCACGCGCGCCAACCCAGCCGGCGCCGGCTTTGTCCGCACGGCCTTCCCCGGCAACTCCATCCCCACTTCCCGCTTCGACCGCAACGGTAAATCCCTGATCGATCGCTTCCCCAATCCCAATCTCCCGGGCGTTGCCCGCAATTGGGTTTCAAACCCCCTCCAGGCCACCAGGTCCAACAACGCTACCTTCCGTGGCGACCTGCGGCTCAGCAACAAGGACACGCTCTTCCTGCGCTACTCCTTCGACAACGGCCTCTTCTCCCGCCTTCCGGTCCTCCCCGTAGGAGCTCAAACAGGTGTCGATCGTCAAATTCCAGCACGATCCTGGGGCGTCGGTCATACCCGCATTGTCAGCCCCACCATCATCAATGAACTCCGCTTTGCCTTTAACTACGTCGGTACCGTTCAGGATGCTACTCTCCCACTCGACCCGGTCATCGCCAACTCACTCGACCCACGAATAAAGTCTTCCATCCCAACCTTCGGCATCAATGGTTATGCCACCCTCGGTGACCAGCCGCCCAACTATGGCAACAATCCAGTGACCAAGAAGAGCAATGTCTGGAACTTCTCTGACAACCTCTCCTGGGTTCGCAACAAGCACACCATCAAAATGGGCTTCGACTTCCAATACCTCGACATTCCGACCTTTGCCGCGCTGCAAGGCCGCGGTGCCTGGGGCTTCTCAGGAGTCTTCACCCAAAATCCTCTCGCTCGCCCCGGCAGCGGCTCTCCAGTCGCCGACGTCCTGCTTGGCCTGCCCAACACAATCACAATTGGCTCCCCCTCGGATGCCAATGAGCGCGCCCGAAACTACTACGCCTACGTTCAAGACGATTGGGCCATCACTTCACGTCTTACGCTAAACTTCGGCATTCGCTACGAAATTACTGCGCCCTTTTTTGACGCCAATAACCGTCTCGCCAATCTCATTCTTGAGCCCGGAAGCCTCAATAATCAGTATGTGATTGCTGGCGACAATCGCTTACCCAGGTCGCTCCAGCATACAGACCGCAATAACTTCGCCCCACGCCTTGGCTTTGCCTACCGTGCCACGAAAGGCCTTGTCGTTCGTGGTGGAGCGGGCATCTTCTTTGCTCAGGACGAAGGCTTCGGTGTCTCACAGCGCACAACCAACAATCCCCCCTTCGTAGGCTTCGGTGCATTCAACGTAAACGCAGACCAGGTGAACATCTCCTCCACAATTCCACTCTCCTCACCTCTCCCGGCTCGTAACGCTCCCGGTGATCCCGCCACATACAAGCTGTCTCCCTCTAACACTGCCCAGATCCGCTCCTGGCCTACCCGCAACACCATACCCTATGTCGAGCAGTGGAACCTCTCGATCCAGAAAGAATTGGGTAAGAACTATGTCGCCGAGATCAACTATGTCGGCAACAAAGGCGTCAAGCTCTATGGAGCCTATGAAGGCAATCAGCCCATTCCTGGTGCCGGCGCAGTCAATGCCCGCCGCCCTCTTGCTGGAACCGTTACTTCAGGCTCGGTCCTCTCCGTTGCCCCCTGGGTCACCTCTGCGTATAACGGCATGAGCGCTCGTCTCGAACGCCGCTTTGCCCAAGGCTTCTCCCTTCTGGGCGTCTATACCTTTGGTCGCGCTCTCGACATGCAGTCCAACATCGACCTCTGTGACGGTTGCGGCGGTTCGGCCGGCTCAGGTGCCGTTGTCGATTCCCGCAATCGCCGCCTCAATTACGGCCTCTCAGACCAACAGGTGGCACACCGCTTCGTTCTCTCCGGCCTTATGGAACTTCCCTTCGGCCAGGGTAAGCGCTTCGCCACCTCGGGGCCTGCAGCCCACCTGCTCGGAGGCTGGGCACTCTCCGGTATCACAACGCTCTCTACAGGCCTGCCCTATACCGTCACGCTTAACTTCGACAACGCCAACAACGGCAGCACCAATTGGCCTAACCGCATCGCCTCCGGTAAACTCGACAAGCCCACCGTAGATCGATGGATTGATCCAGCCGCCTTTGTGTTTCCGGCTCAATACACCATCGGCAACGGAGGCAGAAACACTCTCATTGGCCCTGGCACCGTCTCGACAGATCTTAGTCTCCAGCGCAATTTCAATCTTCCTCTCGGCGAGAAAAGCCGTGCGGAATTCCGCGCCGAAGCCTTCAATCTTTTCAACACTCCTCAGCTCGGTCAACCCGGCGCTGCACTCGGAAACACTGCATTCGGAATCATCTCAGGCACAGCCCGCTCGAATCGACAGATGCAACTCGGCCTCCGCATTATCTTCTAGAGCCAGACTTGCCAATCGCCTCCGGTAAACAACTTCTCACCGTTCCTCCGGCAGGATGCAGCCCAGCCCATAACTCTGCACTACTTTGCCCTGTGTATGTCACTGAAGCTTCTTCTTGGGTATCAAGCTGAGTCTCCCGGAAAGACTTCGGCGCGCCTTACAATAAGGACGCCAGGAGTTGCGAAACAACAATTCCATGGACAATACAAAAGCATTCAAAATGGCCTTCGCCCGCGTCTACCCGCTCTACATCGCCAAGGTCGAAAAGAAAGGCCGTTCCATAGCAGAGCTGAACACGATGATCTACTCGCTCACCGGTTACGACGAAAAATCACTCCAGCGGCAAATTGACAACAAGGTCGACTTCGAAACTTTCTTCGCCCAGGCACCACAGATCAACCCAAACGTCTCTAAGATCACCGGCGTGATCTGCGGCTACCGCGTTGAAGAAATCGAAGACAAGCTCATGCAAAAGATACGTTACATGGACAAGCTAGTCGATGAATTAGCCAAAGGCAGGGCCGTGGAGAAAATCCTGCGAGTCTGAAGCAGAGCCTTGAACACTGATATCGTGATCGAGGACAAAACATGCGTCAATCCATCTTCGCGGCAATCGCCGCAATGCCTTTGCTACTCGGTCAGGTGAAGACCGAAGTTCCTGAGCCCGAAGCCGGCGCCAAGCCCGTCACGGTCGAACGCATCAAGGTTCATGGCACAGCCCTCGAAGGCAACCTCGAAGGCGATGCCATAGACCGCGATGTCATTGTCTTCCTGCCACAGAGCTACGCCAAAGACAAGAAGCGCCGCTATCCCGTCGTTTATGCCCTGCATGGCTATTCGATCGGGGCAGACCAGTGGAGCAAAGAAATCCACGTCCCCCAAACGATCGAAGGTGCCTTCGCAAAAGGCGCTAAAGAAATGATCGTTGTCCTGCCAGACTCCAAACCCGTCCACAACGGTTCGATGTACTCAAGCTCGGTCACCACAGGCGACTTCGAGCGATTCATCGCCAAAGACATGGTTGCCTATATCGACGCCCATTACCGCACCCTGCCACAACGCGCGAGTCGCGGCCTGGTAGGCCATTCCATGGGCGGCTACGGTGCCACCCGAATCGGGATGAAGCATGCAGACGTCTTTGGCAGCTTGTACATCATGAGCCCTTGCTGCCTCGCTCCCATGGCAGCCGGCGGCAGGCCAGGGAATGCTGAAATGGCGAAGGCGATAGAAGAAGTAAAGACTCCAGCAGATTCCGCAAAGCTGCCCTTTGGGGCGCGCGCACAACTGGCCTCGGCCGCAGCATGGTCCCCGAATCCAAAGAACCCGCCACTCTACCTTGACCTTCCAACCAAAGACGGCGTTCCTCAGCCAGAAGTAATTGCCCGCTGGACCGCCAACGCCCCACTCGTCTTCATCGATCAATACATCGGCAACCTGCGCCGCTACAAAGCGATTGCAATTGACGTAGGCGACAAGGATGGCCTCAAAGCTGGCTCGGGACAATTGCACGAAATTCTCGACAAATACGGCGTCTCCAATTCGTTTGAGATCTACCCGGGCACTCACACAAGCGCAGTTGCAGTGCGTTTTCAGAATTTTGTAATGCCCTTCTTCTCTAAGACCCTGTGCTTCACTGGCGCTTGTTAGAAGAAAATGTCCGGCTCGTGAGCGATTTCGACTCAGACTTTCGCCTCTACTTTTTGGAACAAGGATCCACAAGTGAGGCCGAAACTTCTTATGCTCAGTGCGCTGCTCCAATTGCTACCAGGCTGCTCCGTCTCGAAGCCCAGCGCTCCCGGTACCTCAGTGCCCTTGCACTACCCGGTTCTGCTCTTTAGAGATAACGACTTCACTTCCCGAAAAGACGAAACCCAACTCATCGAAACCAACACCGCCGTCGGAATCACCTACGAGGACTACACCATTCTCGATTCGAGCGGTGCCCAATACTCGATCCGGAAAGTCACCGCCTTCAACCGCCCGGGCTTTGGTGATTTCTTTTCCATGGGCACTTCCACGTTCAAGGTCTTTCTCCAGTTGAAGTTGCACGGCAAACCAAACATGGCCAAAGCCAAAGAGACGCTTAAGGCCGTCGCTATGCGGTCCTCTGAGATACAAAACAAAAACACAGCCACCCGGGAAATCGATGCTGCCAGGTCCTTCGCGGACTTGGTCGAGCTATGCAGCAGTCCCTGGAATTGGCGCTAGAGGAAACATGACACAAACACTTCCATTTATGAGCCGCGCTGGATATGTAGCTTTTGGTGCCTCAGTTGCCATTGCTGCCTGGGGCTGGCTCCGTTCCCCGCTCATGCGTACCGTCCGCGCCGACGGCCCGCGCGAAATCAGAATTCAGCCGCCAGCCAACGCACCCACTCTCAAGGATCCAACCGAAAGAGCCCAACGATCCGAACGACTCCGTCACCTGAGTCTGAACCGCGACAAGCTGCGTCAATTCATCAACTGCTATCGAGATTCCTCGCGAGAGAATCTGATCGCCCAGGGGCTTCTGCTCGATTCCGCACCCATCAAGGGTACTGCCTTGATTTCTCCTGCCTTTCGCACGGCCGAAGGTGATGCTCTCCTGCAGCAAGCCAAAGATATCCTCTATGCCTTGTTGTTTGGCGATGCCTCCAGCCACACCCAGCTCAAGCGCATGCAACGGGAACTGCTCACCCTCACCCTGCCACGGCACAAGGCAAAACCTCTCAGCTTCATGCAGGCGGCCACAGAACTAGCCGCCGCCGGCACCTGGCAGGATCCCGAAAGCGTCTCGAGCGACGAACGCGCCGAAAACCTAATCATCGAAGTAGAGTACGGCGAAATCAAAGAAGAGTGGATCGGCGACGGCATCATCGCCGCCCTCAAGCTCATCAACAACCTTGAAGTCAATGAGCAGATCCTCTACGCCCGTATGATCGACATCGAACAAAGTACCCTCATCGATTGAGTAAAAATTCCCTTGACCAAAGTTCACGCTTCGCCGTAAGCTAAGAATTCTTGGTATGGGACGCAAGCCACAAAAGAACGACTCGCTGCCGGGCTCTCTCGACATGTTGATCCTCGGCACGCTCTCCCGGCGTGATCTCCACGGCTACGGGATTGTCCAGTTCATCGAGCAATCCTCAGACAGCGAATTGCTGATCGAAGAGGGCTCCCTTTACCCCGCGCTCCAAAGGCTCGAACTCAACGGCTGGATCAAAGGCGACTGGGGCGTTACCGCAAACAACCGCCGCGCCAGGATCTACAAGATCACCGCCGCAGGCCGCAAACAATTGGCCATTGAAACTCGCCAATACGCCAAACTCACTCTGGCCATCGCACGCGTGATGGAGGCAAGCTAGGTCCCGTGTTCAGGCGCCTCCGGTATTGGCTCGAAAGCAACAAGCGCAACTCATCCCTGCGCGAAGAAATGGAACTGCATCTGGCTGAAAGAGCCGAAGAGCTGGAAGCGAGCGGCATGGCCGCCGATCGTGCCCGCTCTGAAGCACGTCGCCGCTTCGGTAACTTCGCTCTCAAACACGAAGAGGCAAGGGAGATATGGATTACGCGCTTTCTCTCAGAACTGAGTCAGGACCTCCGCTATGGCTGGCGCACCCTT
>JAPKYY010000155.1 GCA_026394095.1 Acidobacteriota bacterium
GACTGCGCCAGAAACGGTCTCTGGTTTCGCGAGCATATTTTTCGCGTTCGACGCCAAAAAAACTACAGTCGGTGTGATTTTCCAAATTGACTGGGTCTTGTTCCTGAGCGCCTAAAAAGACCGCTACCAGACCCGCAGTGAATATGGATGCAAACAGCTTAATGCGATTCATTTTTATCCCCGTGATGACTATAACCCGATCCATAAAATAAGTTGCTGGCCCTAAGGTGTTTTCTAGTACCACCTAAGGTGCCCCTGAGAGAGACAATAAGGTTTGGCTTCTTCTGTTCGCGATTTCTTCTCCGCCCGTGGCATTCTCTCAAAGGTCCATCCGAAATTTGAATTTCGCGAGGGGCAGCTTGAGATGGCGCAGGCTGTGGCGTCGGCGATGGAAGAGCACAAGCATCTCGTTGTTGAAGCCGGCACCGGCACCGGCAAGACGATGGCCTACCTGATTCCGGCAATCCTGAGCAACAAGCGGGTAGTGGTTTCGACGGGTACGAAGAATCTGCAGGAGCAGTTGTTCTTCAAGGACATCCCGATGCTGGAGACGGTGTTTGGGCGGCCGCTTAAGGTGACCTACATGAAGGGTCGGGCGAATTACGCTTGCCGTCAGAAGGTGGATGAGGCGGCGCGGGCAGAAACAGCCTGGCTTGAGGGCATGGGCGAGGTGAGCGACTTCCGGATCATTCGCGACTGGATGCCGCAGACGGAAATGGGAGATCGCAGCGAGTTGCGGAGCTTGCCCGAGAGCTCGCCGGTATGGATGAAGCTCGACGCGAGGCGGGAGCGCTGTACGGGGCAGAAGTGCGGGCACTTCGAGAATTGCTTTATTACATCGATGATGCGGCGCGCAGCTGATTCGGACATCATCATCGTCAATCATCATCTGTTCTTTGCCGACCTGGCCGTGAAGCAGGAGGATTTTGGCGGGATCATCCCGAAGTACGATGCGGTGATCTTTGACGAGGCGCATGAGATTGAGGATGTAGTGGGCCAATACTTTGGCGGGAGTGTTTCGAATCTACAGGTGCAAGATCTGGCCCGCGATGTATTAGAGCTGTCGCGGCGGAAAGAGTTTCATACGAACTCGATTGAAGAACTGGTGCGAAGTGCAGTTGCAGCTTGCGAGCGCTTCTTCGGGTTGTTTGGTGAGGCGGATGGGCGGTCGAGCTTTCGCGAGCACGCAGCGTTTCTGGAGGAATTCGGAGAGGATTATGCAGCGGCTGTGGCGGCGCTGGAGATGATGGCCACGCAGTTGCAGTTGGTAGAGGGGGCGGTGGATGAGGTGATTCCCCTGCACCGCCGGGCGAAGAGTTTGCAGGAGGGAATGAAGTTCTTTCTCGAATCGAAAGACCCGCGATTTGTGTTCTGGGTGGAGCGCCGTGGGAGGGGCACACATCTGCAGGCGACACCGATTGATGTGTCTTCGATTTTGACTGAGAAGCTCTTTGACGAAGTGCCTTCGACGATTCTGACGTCGGCAACGCTTGCCGTGGCTGGCGACTTTGATTTCTTGAAGAAGCGGTTGGGCATTCCGAGTGCGCGGACGCTGGTTGTCGATAGCCCCTTTGACTTTCAGAAGCAGGCGTTGCTGTATATCCCGCAGCACATGCCAGACCCGCGAAATGCCAGCTTTACGCTGCAGGCGGCACGGGAGATTGTGAAGCTATTGCAGCTGAGTAAGGGGCGGGCCTTCTGTTTGTTTACGAGCTATTCGCAGATGCGGGCGGTGTACGAGCGGGTGTCGCTGGAGATAGAGTATCCGTTGTTGTTGCAGGGGACCAAGCCCCGGCACGTGTTGCTTGATGAGTTTCGTGGGACGCCGAATGCGGTGCTGTTTGCGACGAGCTCTTTCTGGCAGGGAGTGGATGTGCAGGGGGATCAATTGTCGATGGTGATTATCGATAAGCTGCCGTTTGCGGTGCCGACAGATCCGGTGGTGCAGGCACGGTCGAATCAAGTGCAGGAGATGGGCGGGAAGCCGTTTTTCGATTATCAGATTCCGCAGGCGGCGATTGCGCTGAAGCAGGGCTTTGGACGGCTGATCCGGGCCAAGAGCGACCGGGGGGTGCTGGTGCTGCTCGATACGCGGATTACGGCACAGAAGTATGGGCAGATCTTCTTTGATTCCCTACCGGATTACGGGTTTACAACGGAGTTGGCCGATGTCGAGCAGTTCTTTGGAAAGCAAAACCCGAAGAAATAAAAGTTTTCGTACTTTTAGCCCATTACTTTTGTCCCAGCTCTCAAGTTTTTTCGAATCTGTCCGATGAGTTGCTTTGAGGATAAATGTCGAATGGCCCTTGTGTATGACCCCAACAAACATGACATCGAAATCGTACACGCGCAATTCAACAGGCTCATGAACGAATTGATTAAGGGTGCCATCAACCGCAACACGTTTCAGGCTTGGGAAATTGAGCTGATGCTCGACATCCAGGCGGCGGATTTCGGCGACACACCTCAAAAAGAAATGCTCAAGCGCTACCAGAAGGCAGTGCAGCGTTCTTACGATAAGGGTGTCAAGATGCCGATCAAGCTCTCTGAGTACATTGACAGCCTCAAGACGCGCCGGGTGGCCAATGCTGCAGCCCGCGAAGAAGTTGCCAGCCAAATCGCCAGCTAAACCGCTATTCTAGAAGCATGAGTGATTCGGCCGAACGAACGGTCTTCTGCGTAAAATTGCAAAAAGAATTGCCGGCCCTGAAGGAAGTTCCCTTCGATGGCCATCCCCTCGGACAGCGCATTTTTGAGAATGTCTCCCAGGATGCCTGGAAGCAATGGGTGGAGCACATGAAGATGCTCATGAATGAATACCGGTTGAACCTCGGCACAGCCGAAGCCCAGCAGTTCATTCTGGACCAGATGGAAAAATACTTCTTCGGCGAAGGCTCACAGGCTCCGCCGGACTTTGTAGCTCCAACTCACTAGTCTTTTGCGAAGTAGAGGTTGACGGCTCGCTCCAGGTCTTCATGGCTAGCCTGAACCGCGCGGTGCTCATATCTGCTGATCGAGATCAGGAGATTGCAAATATCCATCGGATAACACGCGCGAAGATACTCGCGCCCATCCTGAAGGCATAGGGTGCGCAAGAACTCCGGAGCATCGTCGGCATAAGGCACTTCTCGTGAACGGAAGACGCGCTGGAAGATCTGATCGAAGACGTATGGATCTACTGGCTCGATGAGAATCTTGTTCTGGATACGACGCAGGAAGGCCTCGTCGGCCAGATCGGACGGGTCGAGGTTGGTAGAAAACACAACCATCATGTCGAATGGAATCTGGAACTTCACGCCATAGCGAAGGCTGAGGTAATCCACACGCCGGTCCAGCGGGACAATCCAGCGGTTCAAAAGGTCGCGCGGGCTGATCAACTGACGTCCAAAGTCGTCAATGATGAAGATGCCATTGTTGGCTTTCATCTGAAGTGGTGCCGCATAGATGCCTGAGGCATCGTCCAGCCTGAGTTCGAGCATGTTTGGCACCAGTTCGCCACCGACAACAATGCAAGGCCGCTTGCAGAGGATCCAGCGCGGATCAATCTCAGGGTCATCCATCTCAATTCGCTGGTGAACCACCGGGTCGTAGAGCTGGATTACCTGATTGTCGACTTCGACGGCGTAAGGCATCAGGATTCCGTCCTGGTAGACACGCAACATGCGTTCGGCGATCGAAGTTTTGCCGTTACCAGAGGGCCCGTACAAGAAAATCGAATTTTGACTGATTAGGGCTGGGCCTAATTGATCGAGCAGACGATCAGGAACAATCAAGTCGCTGAAGGCCATTCGGAGAGTCCGCCGGTCGACGAAAACCTTGGCCGACTGGAGTTTGGTAGCGGCGACATAATCTTTGAGCGATACGGGGGCGGCGCTGGCGTACTGCACGATAGCAAAACGGTCGCTGGCCAGTGCCCGGCCGGCCTGACTGAGCACAAAGGAATAGTCGTTGCCGATCATGCCTTTGACTTCAATCAGTTGCTGCGCACGTAAATGCTTGAAAACAATATCAATAATTGATACAGAGAGTTTCAGCGTCTGACTGAGACTGCTGAGCGAACTGAAGCCCTCCAGCAGCAGTCGTCGCAACACAAGGTCTGTAACGTAGCCTTGGGAGAGCCCGAGATCGTCGAAGTTTTCGGGGATTGCAGGTGCAAAGCGGTTCAAACCTGGCCCACCCAGCCCCGGCTCCAGACTCGCCAGCCCTTGCAAACTGCCACTGGTCGAAGTGCTCTTTTGTGCAATGCTGCCAAGGCTGCTGAGGCTGCTGGTAAATGTACCCATGCGCGGATAATCGGTTGTATACCTGAGAAAGTTTATGCACGAAGGCCGCTTCGCCACCGTCTTCTCTTATGGATGCGGCTTATTGTCATATTCATCGCAACCCTCTGTGCCGCCCAGGATTCCCCCTTCGCCGATTCGAATTCGCTGGCCTGGCGGGCACAGGCCTTTGAGGAACAGGGCCAGATCACGCAGGCTTACCTGCTTTACAGTCAGGCGGCGATGATTGATTCAAAAAACACCTTTGCCGCCGGTAAGGCAGCTCAGTTGCGGACTAAGGCGCTGGAGAATGTCCGGCTGGCTCCCACAGTTGCCGCCGAAACCGCCGCCCCCCTGCAGCAGATTAGCGAACAGGACATGCGTGATATCTCTCGCCTGCTGCCGCCGCCAGCGCTGTTGCCAAAGACAGACCGCATTACCCTTTCCCTTACCAGTGATGCAAAAGCAATTTACACGAAACTGTTCACCCATTTCGGCATCGACGTTCTTTTCGATGGCGACTACGACAATGCAACCCAGCGCACGGTAAGGCTCGAAGACGCCAGCTTCGACGAGGCGATCTACATTACCAACCTGGCGACAAACTCTTTCGTCAACCCGATCTCGGAAAAACTTGCCATGGTGATCCGCGACAACGATCAGAAGCGGCGCGACCAGGAACGCACGGTAGCCATCACATTGCCGATTGACACGGCTATCTCGTCGCCCGAGGCGCAAGAACTTGGCCGTGCCATCCAGCAGACCTTCGAACTCCAGCGTGTCTCGATCGATACTGTCCGCGGGATGATGCTGATCCGGGACAGATGGTCCAAGGTGAAACTGGCCCAGCTGGCGCTTTCGCAACTACTGCAACTCCGCGGCCAGGTCTCCCTTGATGTGGAATTCTTTGAGGTCGCCGAGCAATCCAATCTCAGCTTCGGCTTTTCGCTCCCCACTTCAAGTCAACTCGTCCCGTTAGTCAAACGCCCCAATCTGATTCCAGCCACAATCAATGGCTTCAAGAACCTGCTCACCTTTGGAGGCGGAACAACGCTCTTCGGCCTTGGCGTTACCAGTGCCAACCTCTTTGCCAGCATGACCTACTCGAAGACCCAGAGCCTGTATGAGACTCAAATTCGCGCCCTCGACGGGCTGCCCGCCACGGTTCATATCGGGGACCGCTACCCAATCATCACTCAAACCACCAGCTTTGGGGCTTCCACCTCGGCGAACTCGCTGGCTACAGCTCCTCAGATCCAGTTTGAAGATCTGGGGCTAACGGTGAAGATCACGCCGCACATGCACGGCAATGGCGAGATTAGTCTCGAAGTGGATTCCGAGTTCAAGGTTCTTACCGGGCAGACGAATAACAACATCCCGGTTATCGCCAATAGAAAGTACACGGGAACAGTTCGTCTGAAACAGGGAGAATGGGCGGTGGCAGCAGGACTTGTTACCCAAAACGAATCGATCAACCGAAGCGGACTGGCCGGCATTTCCCGGATCCCGATTCTCGGCGCTGCGCTGTCTACGAATGGGAATGATCGTCAAATCGGCCAGACTCTTTTGGTGATTCGCCCCCGTATCATCGGTACGGTCGCCTCAGACCAACCCGCCCGCGCACTCTTCACCGGCCCGGAAACCAAGTTCCTGGCCCCGACACACTAGTCGCGCCTGGTCTTCTTTTTTACTGGCTCAAGCTCACTGGCAACAGCTACGCGCATCAACATGACGGGGGCATCGTCCTTCATCCCCTGATTCATGTGCTGCGACATCTCCTGATTCATCGCCGATACAAACTGTTCCATCTGCTTCTGCATCGCAGCCATCTTTTCGCGCATGTTGAGGATGATTTCAACCCCGGCCAGATTCACACCAAGCTCGCGAGTCAGTTGCAGGATCACCTCAAGCCGTTCGATGTCTTCTTCAGTGTAGAGCCGGGTATTTCCATCACTACGGCTGGGCAGGAGCAAGCCTTCGCGCTCGTAGAGCCTCAGGGTTTGCGGATGGATCTCATACATCTCGGCAATGGCCGAGATCATGTAAGCGCCTTTGCCTCTGGGTCTTGCCATTTACTTGTCGCTCGTCTGTTCCCATAAGGAAGCACGCGGATCGGGTGCCTCGACAAGAGCCAGTTCCCGCAACAACTCGCGGGTGCGCTCATTCTGAACATCCGGTGCCTGTATGAAGACTTCAATGATCTGGTCGCCGCGCGTACCCTTGCGAGGATTCTCGACGCCCTTCTCTCGCAGCCGGAACCGCTGCCCATTCTGTGTACCCTGGGGCACCTTGAGGATGGCGCGCCCGTCAATGGTTGGCACTTCGATCTTGGCCCCGAGGCCGGCTTCGCTCACCGTAATCGGCATCTTAATTTCGATGTTATCGCCATCGCGCTTGAAGACGGGATGTGGTTCGACACGAATGGTGATGTAGAGATCGCCAGCCTGCCCGCCTCGCAAGCCTGCATTGCCTTTGCCGCCCACACGCAGGCGGTTACCCGTCTGGGTTCCAGCAGGAATTCGCACTTCCACCTGATCGGGCCGTACCAATACACCCGCCCCACGGCATTTCGGACATACATTGGACAACTTGCCTTTGCCACCA
>JAPKYY010000330.1 GCA_026394095.1 Acidobacteriota bacterium
AAAGTCAGGTTTGTGGCAAAGAAAAGTCCAGGAACACAAGCGCTACGCAGCCAGCGCCCTAATAAACTGCCATTGAGTGATCTGCCCGGCACCGCCGAACGTCTAGCAGTTTAGTGCGTGGACAATGCCCTCGCTATGTTTTCACCCTCACTTTTTCCTGGTCCTTCACCGTATGCGATGTCCCGGAGAACTCGCGACACGCTACAGTGATTGCAAGGCCCCATCATCCACAGCCCCGCCATGCGAAAAGGATTCACCAGAAACCCAAAGCCCGACGCCCCGGCCACCCCGCTCAAAAACTACATCACCCCGGGCGGCCTCAAGCGCCTCAAAGACGAATACCACTTTCTCCTCACCAGAGAGCGTCCAGCAGTCACTGCCGTAGTCACCTGGGCCGCCAGCAACGGCGATCGCAGCGAAAACGCCGACTACCAATACGGCAAGCGCCGCCTCCGTCAAATCGACTCCCGCCTTCGCTTCCTCATGAAGAGAATCGAAGCCGCAATCGTCATAGACCCGGAAGCTCCCAGATCTGGCCAGGCCGCAACCAGCGTCTTCTTCGGAGCAACCGTACGCTATTCCGATGCCGAAGGATCAGAGCGAGTCGTCAGCATCGTTGGTGCCGATGAAGTCGATCTCAATCGCAATCACATCAGTTGGGTCTCCCCCCTCGGCCGCGCGCTGATCAAAGCAAAAGAAGGCGACCGCGTCGTCCTTGAGGCCCCCGGCGGCACCACTCATCTCACAGTCGAAGAACTCTCCTACGAGTACATTGAAGTCGAACCATTCCGCGAACCTCTGGGCGCCGAGACAACCTCAAAAGAACCCGCTCGTGTGGACGAAGCTTAGCGCATGGGCAATTGCCCCATTGTCCGGTCGGCGACCTTTGTAACACTTTAGCCCAGCGACCTGGGTAACAAATGATTGGAGTTCTGGAGGTCAAACGCAAAAGGAAAAGCCAGGTGAAGAAGCTTGATGTTAAAGCGAGCGACGAATCGCCATTGGTCGGGGTCCCCCCCTGCAATGATCGAAACCCCGCCCCTCCCACGCTTCTCCAACAGAAGCCGCAACCCCCAATGTCCCCGCAACCCCCAACCTCCCACTGGAGCATGATCGCCACCGCCCTCCCCCTAACCGCTCTCTCGATCGCAATAGTAGCCCTCCGCACCAGCCCCACTTCAGACTTCACCACCCGCCTCGGCGGCCTCTTCAAAGCAACAATCCTCTGCGGCGCCATCGCCATCATCGGCGAAGCCGCCGCAATCCTAGCCCTCTATCGCAACGAGCGCCCAACCTGGCTCTCCCTCCTCGCAGCCCTACTCAACGCAGTGATAATCCTCCCGGCAATCTACCTCGCCTCAAAGATGGATTGGGATTAACCACACACCGCAACATCCCCTCAGAAAATCCATCCGCCCCCAACAATCCACGGCTACTTCCCCGTAGCCTCAAGTTCCATCTCAACACTAGCGTTCACAGGCAAGGGCTTTCCCGCAAGAATGCCAGGCTGAAACTCCCATTGGGCCAACGCCCGCATTGCGCATTCCCCCAATTCAAATTCGTCACTGCGAACCACCCGGATTTGCTCCGCCCTGCCGTCAGAATTCACCACAAGAGACAACACCACTGCCCCTCGCATACCCTTTTCTCGAGCCTCTTCAGAATACTCAACAGGCACCCAAACTTCGCAAGCCAGCCTCCTACTGCACCATCCGTTTCACCTTCGCCAGTGCCTGCTTCGCCATCGTGTAATCCGGCTCAATATCAATAGCCTGCTGGAAACAGTCTCCAGCCATCCGGTACATATCCTTCACCACATAGGCTCGTCCCAGGTTGTACCAGGGGTAATGATAGCTGTCGTAGCGAACACTCTTCGTAGCCTTTTCCAGCCACGGGATCGCATCGTCCACTTGCCCTTTTTCAATCAGGTAAGCGCCAATATCGTTGTATGGGTTGCCAAAGGTCGGGTCGATCTCAATGGCATGCTTGCATTCGACGATGGCATCGTCGAGTCGCCCCTGAAACCGATACGCCCAGCCAAGGAAGGTATAAGCTTCCGCGGTCGGGTGCAGGTGTATCGATTTTTTGTAGAGGTCCATCGCAATATCCAGCTCTCCATTCATTTGCATTTGGTATGCGTCCTGGAATAGCTGTGTCGCGAGTTCGACCCTCGGGTCGGTCATGCCCCATTACTATCCAAATCTCAGCCATAAGGCAATCCCCAAAACCAACTACTCGTGAAATAAATACTCAACATTTGTTAAGTAGAATAAAGCTACATGATTTCTAAAGTCCGAAAGGCCGTCTTCCCGGCGGCTGGCCTGGGTACGCGTTTCTTACCCGCAACCAAAGCCAGCCCCAAAGAAATGCTGCCTCTCGTTGATAAGCCCATTATTCAGTACGGTGTCGAAGAAGCCTTTCATTCCGGCATCCAGAACATGATCATTGTCACTGGTCGTGGAAAGTCCGCCATCGAAGACCACTTCGATGTCAGCTTCGAACTCGAACACACCCTCGAATCCAAGGGCAAAAAGGGTATGCTCTCCGCCGTCAGAGCCATTTCCGACATGATCGACGTCTCCTACGTCCGTCAAAAGGAAGCACTCGGCCTCGGCCACGCTGTCCTCCGCGCCAAAGAACTGGTCGGACAGGAACCCTTCGCCGTCGTCCTCGCCGACGACGTCATCGACAGCGATGTCCCCTGTATCCTCCAACTCATCGACGTCTACGAATTCTACGGTGCCAGCGTCGTCGCCCTCATGGAGGTCCCCCGCGACCAGATCTCCAGCTACGGCGTCGTCGATGCCGAACCTGTCCCACACAACGGCACTAAAGACCGCCTCTTCCGCATCCGCAACCTCGTAGAAAAGCCAAAGGCCGACGACGCCCCCTCCAACCTCGCCATCATCGGCCGTTATATCCTAACCCCGGAAATCTTCACATCTCTCGAAGCAACTCCTGCAGGCGCAATCGGCGAAATCCAGCTCACCGACGGTCTCCGCCACCTGCTCCGCTCGCGCCCCATTTATGGCTTCCGCTTCGATGGCCAACGCTACGATGCCGGCGACAAACTCGGCTTCCTCAAAGCCACAGTCGAATTTGCCCTCAAGCGCACCGACCTCGGTGGCCCCTTCCGCGAATACTTGAAGGGCATGAAGCTCTAGGCCACATATGACACCATCTCAATTGCTACCGCCCGTAAAACCAAGCTCGAAAAACTCTCTGTCTTCCCCCTCACACTCACCCCCGATCCTACACACCCCGCCACCTACTTCCTTTTGATCCAGACCGATGGTGAACCCTGGCTCCTCCACATCGCCCCCGCCTCAGCCGCTACCACCCCGCTTTTCCCCAAGCCCCTTCTCCTGGCCCGCGTCCGCCCTTCCGGTGAACGCGAAATCATCATCAACGCTATCCCCGTCGCAGACAATCTGGGAACCATCGTTCAGGGCCTCTATCCCAACCTCCTCGCCCGCGCCACCTCTCTTCATAATCTCCAGAGCTACGCGATCAGCACGGAGCTCAAAGACATCCTGAAATCCTTCCCAAAGCGCCCCAATCTTCTCCCTGCCATCCGCACCACAGAATCCAACTGGCAACCCTACTTGCCCATCCTGCTTTCGAACTGGCGCGAAGGCTTCGTAGCCATTCTCGAAAAACAAATCACCCCGCCCAGCCACTCAGAAGCCGAACCATTCTCCCGCTTCAGCCAACTTGTCGAAGACCCCACCAACCCGCGCGCAATCGCATCTTTCTACAACACCCTCAAGTCCAACGTGAAACAAGGATTTGATTTCGAAATCGACCTCTCGCAACACCCCAACCTCGACATCGACCAACTCCACACACTGCTCGACAACCTCAAACTCCTGGGGGTCTCAATCCAAAGCGTCGAACTGAGCGCACAACTCCACTTGCCGGCATTCGCCATGCTGCTTCAGTCCCGTCAGATCGGGCTCACCAGCAATTTGGAGCAAACCATTACCGGGCTGCGAACACACTGGAAGGTCGCAGACGAACCTCAATCCCATCACAACTGATGTGTTTGTCCCCGCCCAGATATTCAACACCCAAAACAGCAAACCCAACGCTGCAATTCTCAGCCGGTGAATGAACCACGCTCAGCAGGTGTCCGGCCCTGATGCCTCCACCACATAGTTCTGCATCCTGCGCCGGCACCTTCCCGCCAGCCACAACCGTCACTGCTGCCAGCCCCTTGTGCACAGCCCCGCGAGCCCGCACGCGTTCCACAATCTCCTGCCCCAGATAGCACCCCTTCGTAAAGTGCACCCCATGCATCAAACGAGTCTCCTGAATCAGATGCTTCTCTAAGATCTCAACCCCAAACCGCGGCTTCCCGTTCTCATGCCGCACGATCTCCCAGGCCTCTGCATCTGCTTCAACCACGCCACTCAGCTTCGCCAGCCACTCCGCCCGAACTGCCACCGGCAGAATCAACCGCACCCCATCTACACCCGTCTCATTGAGTCGAGCCACATACCCACCCTCAAACGCCACAATGCCGTTCTGCACCGCAGGCACCGGCACGCCCAAACCAGCAGCGATTGCAGCCGCCTCCGGCCCTTCAATGCCAATCTCAAAATGGCTCGCCGCCAGATCCTCCAGCGTCACATCGTCGGCAATGATGAAGTGATCAAGATGAGCAAACAATTTCTCATGGGCGCCTTCTTCTGTATCGATCAGAAAATCGGCGCCAACGCGCAGAATCGTAGCATCGCTCAGAATCCGCCCCACTGCATTGAGAAAGAACGCATAACAGCCCTGTCCCTCCTCAAGCTGATTCACATGGTTCGAGCTCATCGCATGAAGCAATCGTGCATTGTCTTCACCATGCGCCAGAATCCGCCCGCGTCCACTCAAGTCCCGCCAGGCCGCACCACTCCGCAATTCTGAATAACCCAACATCTCAAGCACCTCTCAACTGGCGCAGATACCCGCCAGCAAAAACCACAACAACCAATCCAAGCACAGCCAGTAACTGCCAGCGCTTCCGCTTCTCTGGCGTCGCATCCGGCTTGGTCAGCAGAAACAACATCGCAAACACATGCAGCGCAAAAAGGAACTTGATCCCAAACCACATATGCCATCCCTTAGGCGCAGTAGCAAGCAGCTTGTTCATGGTGATCAGGCCACTCGTGAGCATCGTCACCATCCCGCCAACAACAACACCCCGCGCCAGCGGAGCAACATTCGGCGCCCCCATCAAACTGCCACCAACGGCACCCCCTACCAAAACGATGGCGGGAAACAGATGCGCCCAGCGCAGCAACAGATCAGGTGTAATGTCCATACCTACAGTGTATGTTCGCTATGCCCCACGCAGATAACGCAAATAAGCACCAGCAGCCGCTACAGCCGCCGTGCCAATCAATGCCGACAACTGCCAGCGCTTCCGCTTCTCAGGCGTGGCATCGATCTTGGTGAGCAGAAAGATCATCGCAAACACATGCAGAGCCAGCAGAAACTTGATCCCAAACCACATATGCCAACCTTTGGGCGCGCTCCCCATCAACTGCGTCATGTTGTAGAACCCGCTGATAAAGATCGCCACAATCCCGCTAAACACAGCGTTCCGTGCAATCGGCGCCACCACCGGCTGGCCCAGATAAGCCCCGCCAACAGCCCCGCCAACCATCGCGATTCCAGTAAAAATATGCAGCCAGCGCATCAATAGAGGGAGAAAGATTTCCATAATTAAAGTGTATGATTCACTCCGTCATTCCGGTGGGCCTTTTATTTCAACAAAATTGTGCGGTCATCGCCGACGAAGACACCAAAGAAGCCTTCCTCATTGATCCAGGCGACGAACCAGGAATCATCCTCTCTGAAATCGAACGCCTCGGCGTCACCGTCAAAGCCATCCTCATCACCCACGCCCACCTCGATCACGTCAGCGCCCTCGCCGAAACAAAAGAAGCCCTGAATGTTCCGGCCTACATGCACCCCGGCGAGCAACCCCTCTACAACGGCATCGTCGAGCAAG
>JAPKYY010000887.1 GCA_026394095.1 Acidobacteriota bacterium
GGTGGCTGGCAGCCAGACCAGAGGCTGACCAGCGAAGAGTCCCTCGAAAGCTTCACCCTCACCCCGGCCTACGCGGCCTTTGAAGAGAAGCAGAAGGGTTCCATCACGGTTGGCAAGCTCGCCGACTTCCTGATCCTGGAGAAGGACATCATGAAGATCGCCCCCAAAGAAGTGTTGACGACGAAGATCACTTCCACCTATCTCGGTGGCAAGCTGGTTCACTCGGCTTCGAAGAACTGACGAGCCGCAGCACGCGTCTCTTCAATGTCGCTATCGAGGTGGGCCATACCAACAAAGCCCGCCTCGAACTGCGAAGGAGCAAGGTAGATGCCGTGCTCGAGCATGTGGTTAAAGAACTTGGCAAAGCGGACTGTATCCGCCTTCTTCGCCGACTCATAGTCAAACACCGGCTCGGTAGTAAAGAAGAAGGTGAACATCGATCCGACGCGGTTCACTGTCACTCCAGGCAATTCGTCTGAACAAAGAGCCGCTGTGCGAGCTTCCAGCGTCGTGTAGACCTCAGGATGTTCCTTGAGGTAATTCACAACAGCAAGGCCAGCCGACACTGCCAGCGGATTCCCTGACAAGGTACCGGCCTGATAGATCGGGCCTACTGGGGCAACATAGTTCATCACCTCAGCCGAGCCACCATAAGCGGCAATCGGCAGCCCGCCTCCGATGATCTTGCCAAAGGCGGTCATGTCCGGCTTCACCCCGTAGCGAGCCTGAGCGCCACCAAAGGCGACACGGAACCCACACATCACCTCATCAAAAATCAAGACCCTGCCTTCACCAGCAGCGAGTCCACGTGGCCGTGATAGCAGCCTTCAAACTTGATACAGAGATCGCGCCCAGTGAAGCCGCGAGCCACCCGAAGCGCACTCATCGCCGCTTCAGTGCCGCTGTTCACCAACCGCACCATCTCCATCGAAGGCACCGCATCGCGGATCGCCTCGGCAAGAACTATCTCCCGCTCGGTCGGCGCTCCAAAGCTGGTACCAATCTCAAGGACGGCATTGATAGCATCGATCACGCACTTCGGCTTATGGCCAAGAATCAGAGGGCCCCAGCTACCGACATAATCGATAAACGAGTTGTCGTCCTCATCGATCATCCGGCAACCTTCACCTCGTTTTATGAACAGAGGGCCACCACCGACACTACGGAAGGCGCGGACAGGCGAGTTCACCCCGCCAGGAATTACTTTGCGTGCTCTTTCGAGCAGACTGGTGGATCGAGTTTTATTCATGTACTTAACGGGCTGTAGCGCGCATGCCAACCGGAGGTTCCGGGATGATGCGCTGAAAAATGAAGTTGACGATTGTCTCGTTCACGCTGCCATTCAGGTTGCGGAAGAGGCGGTTGCGCAGGCTCAGATAGTCCTGCGTTCCAGAGAAGATGTCCTGCATCAGCTCATAGAGTTTCGGTGAGCGATGCATGTAGTCGACGATGCAGGAAGGGATGCTTTTGAAGAAGAAGCGGCCCAGGTAAAGCTTCTGAGCGAAGCTCGCCCCAAACTCAAGGTCAAGAAGAAAATCGTCCTCGATGCGGCCGCGATAGACGCTACCGGCCGTAGCCGGATCAAAGCCAGAGGAGGTAATCACGCTGCTCGCTATGTCTGCCGATCGGATCGCATAGTAGATGCCTTCGCCGGTGATGGGATCGACCAGACCAGCAGAATCGCCAACCGCCATCCAGCGCTTACCCGCCACGCGGTTGCTCCGCCAGCTGGGGCGTGACAGTGACGGAAGCATGTGAGCGTAGAGCTGACCCTGTTTCCAGTTGATACCCTTCTCGTCGAGGTAGCGTTCCAGGCGAAGCCGCAGCTCTTGTGCCGTTGCGCCTCGTCCGCAGATCCCTGCCGAGAGATGGCCATTGCGAGGGAAGACCCAAATGTAGCCTTCCAGCCGGTCGAGAAATTGGATGTCGATGTGTTCCTGATTTGAAGGAATGTAGTAGCCAAGAGCGACCATCGTGTCTTCGGCTTTCCACTGCGTGCCGAAGTCCCGAAGCGGGTTGCGAGCACCGGTAGCAACCACCATGTAGTCCGCATCGATGGAGCCAGACTTGGTCTTGAGCGTCCAGCCTGCATCACGTTCTTCGATGGCTGTGACTCGCTCTTTCTCGATCTGAGCCCCTGCCTTCTCGGCACGGTCGAGCAGCATCTGATTGAACTCGCGACGCGAGAAAATCAAGATCGGCTGGTTCAGGTTCATCTTCACGCAGCCAGACTTGTGGGCACCAAGATAAGTCTCGGTGACGACCTTCTTCTGAGTCTGATTCTCGAAGAGGAAGGGGTACTTCTCATAAGCTTTGTAGGTGACGCCGCCGCCGCAGGGCTTCTCCCAGGCGAGCTTTTCATCGATCAAAATCGTCTCAAGACCTGACGCCGCCAGTTTTTCTGCCGCATGTGCTCCGGCAGGTCCGCCCCCGAGAACAGCGACGCGCTTCACTTATTACCGCCACCTGGAGTTGCTGGTGGATGGCCAGGAGGCAAGGTCGAGCCACCACCACCCATGCCGCCGCTGGTGGACTTCACAGTCCACTCATCGCCCTTACGTTCCAATTTGTAGCTCATATTCAGCATCGCCTCAGCAGAGCCTTTGCCCTTGAAT
>JAPKYY010000063.1 GCA_026394095.1 Acidobacteriota bacterium
AGCTTCCAGATGCGCCTCAACGTCGTGCAACAGATGCTCGGCCGCGACCTGGCTACCGGGCTCAAAGAATTGCAAGACCTACAAATGGTCTGCCGCGCTCAGGTTGCTGAACTGCGTGCCTTTGTCCGCAGCATGAGGCCGCTCGAAGTCGAAGGCGAAAGCCTCTCAACTGCCATCCGCCGTCTGGTCGAGAACTTCAAGAAGGACACCGGGATCTCAGCAAGCTACTCAAGCCAGGAAGTCACCGGAGAACCCGAAAGCTTCCTCGAAGTACTGCAGATCGTCCGGGAGTCGTTGAACAACGTCCACAAACATTCCAAGGCTTCGAGGGTCGCCATCGCCCTCACCATGCAGGGAGAAATGCTACACATCGACATTGAAGACGATGGCACCGGCTTTCCCTTCAGTGGCAACTACGACCTGGCTGAACTGGAAGCATTGCGCATCGGCCCTGGCAGCATCAAGCGCCGCGCCCGCAGTCTTGGTGGCGAATTGGTTGTGATCAGCCGCCCGGGTCATGGAGCCACAATCCGGGTCCGCATTCCATTATGAGGTATCTGCTTTTCGCGCTTCTGCTTTGCGGTTGCGGCCGCTACGACGACTTCGCGCTGCCCAAGCCGCAAGGCCCGCCTCTCGATCTCCGCTGGCAGCCCAACCCGGCTCCCGTCATCGAGAGAGGGGCTTCGCCGGACGTACTGAACCCATCTGTCGTTCGGTGGCGCGACGGCTACATCAACCTCTACTCCCTATTTGATGGCACGAGCTGGCATACGGCGCTTGCCACTTCAAAGGATGGCCTAAGCTGGCAGGATTCAGGTAAGGTCATCGATGCCAAGGGCGACTACATTGCCGCCAACGGCGGGGCATTGGTAGTGGGCTCGGAGTTGCTCTATGCCTATCAGGCCGGCCCGAAGGGCAAGACGGTCATTCATCTCGCGCGCTCCAGTGATGGGCGAAGCTGGACCACTGCGCCAATACTCAGTCTCGGCCCCAGCATGAGCTGGGACGAAATCAGCATTGGCGACCCCTACCTCATCAGCGCATCCGGTGAAATCTATCTCTTCTACCTCGGCGAGGACCGCGCCCGCAGGCAGAGGCTTGGCGTCGCTAAGTCAAAAGACGGCACCACCTGGACCAAGCATCGCGGCCCGTTGGTGGAGTTAGGTGGCGCTGGAGACTTTGACGAAAACGGTCTAGGCGAACCGGCAGTGTTTGAAGCCAATGGCCAATGGGTGATGCTCTATACCGGGCGAGACCGCAAAGAAAAGCGGGCTATGGGCTATGCGGTCTCAAAGGATGGCCGGCATTGGGAGAAGCTGAAGGAGCCTGTCCTCCGCGGAGACCAGCCCTGGAACTCGGCAGTGGTCTGCGACGCAACCGTGCTGGTTGAGAACTGCAAGGCGCGAATCTGGTTTGGCGGCGGCGATCTGCCCAAGCCTGATGAGAGGCTCAACGGCCAGATCGGCTATGCCGAATTGCTTAAGCGCGATTGAGCGAGTAGCGGCTCGGGATCAGCGAGAAGTATTCGACTTTGCGCTTGGGCTTTGGGCCTCGTTTTACCCCAGACTCTGAAGCGAGCCAGGAAGCAAGGTCGGCAATCTCACGGTAGTAGGCGGAGGAGGGGTCGAGTGCTCCCCCACGCATCACAGACTTATAGACTTGCTCTGGCGAGTCACTCAGAGTGATCTCAGCCGGCACACCAAGGACACTCTCGATGTCAGAAATGGTCAAAGGCGCATCCTTGCGCCAGCGGTTGATCACCAGCGCTACACGGTCTTGCAGCTCGTGGGCATCGAGGAAGCGCATCTTCTCGCGGGCCATATGGACTCCGGCAAGCTCAGGCTCAACAACCAATAGAATGCGGCGCGACTGTTGCAGGATATCGAGCGAGAAGTTCTCCATCATGCCGCTTAGATCGGCCAGGACGATTCGATAGCGTCGGCGGGCGAATTCAAAGAGATTTCGAACGCGCATGGGTTCTAGTTCAAGACTTGCTTCGATCAGACAGCTGGGCAGAATATCGAGGTCTTCGACGCTCGACTTGATCTCCATCCATAGACCATCGTCCATCTCGCTCATCTTGGCCACAGCATCGCGAACACCAAGTGGGTTGCCCAGCTTCAGCAGGAAGCGGCTCAAGCCGCAGTTGAGATCAAAGTCTGTAAGCAGTACTCGGCTGTGTGGGCGCTGAGCCAACTCCAGAGCTGTGTGGATTGCCGTTGTCGACGCACCTACCCCGGGCTTGGCTGGGAGGAAGCTGAAGAGAAGGTCAGTCGATTCGCGCTCGGCAGGCGCACTGGCGACGATGTGCTCAATCCTGGCCATCGATGCCATCAGCTTATCGGGGTCAAAGGGAAAGCGCAGGAACTCACGCACGCCCAGATTCATCAACTCGATCAAGACTTCAGGGTCAAGGTCTCGGGCGACGGCAACCAGATGCGTATGGGTAGAACCGCGAAGCAACTCAGCGGCTTCGTACAGCCCTTCGCGGCCTTCGCTGATGTCGAAGAATAGAACCTGTGGGGAGTAGGCCCGCACATAGTCGAGGAGCCCCTCGGGCGGAAGGAAATGATCGAAGGCTCGCAGAAGCAGAAGGCTCTCACAGCGCTCGAGGCCAAAGGCGATCGCCGTATCGGGGGCAAAGAGGGCATAGCGTAGCATCTTAACCAGCCTTCTCAAGTCGAACCATAGCGTCGCGCATCGCCTCACCGCGAAGAGGCTCAACCACACGGGAAGTGCAGGCCATGCCACTGGTCTGCGATAGCGAACGCTCCATCGATTCAGCCTGGCCAGCATACTCCAGCAACTGGCATTGAACCGCCGCCAGAATCACTCCTGGCTTTGGCACGACAGCCTTGACCGGATGCCCCAGCCGCTCGGGTAGAGCATCCAGGATCGCCTTCTCTTTA
The DNA here is from genome assembly GCA_026394095.1 of Acidobacteriota bacterium. Taxonomy (GTDB): domain Bacteria; phylum Acidobacteriota; class Terriglobia; order Bryobacterales; family Bryobacteraceae; genus Bryobacter. The sequence goes on from JAPKYY010000063.1 coordinate 2,910, forward strand.
GAAGGCCAGCCATCAATCCCTGTACGGGCATGGAACTCATAGCGCACGAGGCAATAACGATCCCATCCTCGCACCGCTACTTCGAGGACAAGAAGACTATCCGAACCATGTTGCGAGCCAGGGCCCGGGATCGCTCGCTGCTTTCGGCTGTCGCTCTTGGAGAGATCTTCATTCAACCGCTGCATCGCGCTACGGGTGTCGCGTTGCTGTTCTTCAAGGCACTTCTCAAGCTGGGTGCACTCGGCGCTGAGCTTGGTGCGGATCTCGCCTAGATCGTTGGATGTCGCAAGGAGGCGGAGCTTCTTGGTGATGCCCTGCAGACGGACGGCGTAGCGTTGATCGAAGCCTGAGAGGGTCTCGGTGAGCTGGGCCACCGAGTTCAGGACAGCTTTGGCTTCTTTGTCCTGAGAATCAATATACGAACCCATCTGAGCGCCATAGCTCTTCAATATCTCCATCGTCTTCTGTTTGCGCTGTTCGATGACGTTGGGGGCAGGCTTGTTCGGCATGTCCTCAACCAGTTGCTTGATGCTCTTGCGGTGGGGGTCACAGATCTGTTTGGGCGAGGCGGGCATGGCTTCGCTCATGCCGAGCATGCTCGAACGCCAGAGCTGAATCGCAGCATCACGGGTGGCTTCGATCCATTCGAGACTGGTGAACTGCTCGGACAGCGATACGGATTCCGACTCGGGACTCTTGTGGAAGAGGTTGCTTAGGATACTCACTGTTCGGTTGCTCAAGACCCTTATCGGTCTTGGGGCCAGAGTCTTAGAGCAATTGGCGTAAATCGTCGAGCTTTACGTGACCGGTGTAGATCGCCATCCCCATCGCCGAATGTATGCCCATGGACATTAAGGATTTTACATCTTCAAGGGTCGTAATCCCGCCGGCGGCGGTGATAGGCAGGGTGGTTGCGGCTCGAAGGCTGCGGAACCATTCCAGGTCAGTGCCTTGCATCATGCCTTCTTTGTCGACGTAGGTACAGAGGAAGCCGCCGCAGTAGGGCTCAAGGGATTTCAGGACTTCCACCGCAGTGAGGTCAGTGGACTCCTGCCAGCCCTTGACGACGATCTTGCCGTACTTGGAGTCGAGGGCGATCAGTATCTTCTCTTTGCCGATCTGAGCGGCGATCGATTCGAGAAGCGGCACGTTGATGCCGGTTTGGGTGAAGGCGGCAGTGCCGACGATGACTTGGGCGGCACCCTGATCGATAAGGGTCTGGGCGCGTTCGGGAGAACGAACACCACCACCTACGCGGCAGCGGGCGCGACCCGCGAGGAGTTCGACGATGTCGTCGTTGGCTCCGCGGCCAAGTGCGGCATCAAGGTCGATGACCTGGATCTCGGGGAAGCCGGCGAATTTCGCGAGCATCACGAGTGGCTCTTCGCCTTCGAGGGCCTTCTCTTTGCCTTGGATGAGTTGGACGACTTTGCCGTCCATGAGGTCGATGCAGGGTACGATCATGCGTTCTTTCTTACCGGAATGTTGTGCTTGTCGAGGAACTCTTTGAGGTCGTTTACGGTATAGGTTCCATAGTGGAAGATGCTGGCAGCAAGAGCGGCGTCGGCTTCGCCATCGGTCAGCACTTCGAGGAAGTGTTCTGGCGTCCCGCCACCACCGGAGGCAATCACGGGGATGCGAGTGGCGCGGCTGACGGCGCGTGTGAGGGCGCAATCAAAGCCCTTCTGCACTCCGTCGGTATCCATCGAGGTGAGCAGGATCTCCCCTGCCCCGAGGGCCTCAGCGCGCTGGGCCCATTCGATGACGTCGATCGATTCATCGACGCGACCGCCCTTGGTGTGGACCGACCATGAGTCGCCCTTACGGCGGGCGTCAATCGCGAGGACAACGGCTTGAGCGCCGAACTCGTTGGATAGCTCCGTGATCAGCTCCGGGCGGCGGACGGCGGCGGTGTTGACGCTCACCTTGTCGGCACCGGAGACGAGGATGCGGCGGGCATCACGGACTTCGCGGATTCCACCACCAACCGTCAGAGGGATGAAGACACGCTGGGCGGTACGGAAGACCACATCCACCATCGTGTTGCGTTCGTCTGAGCTCGAAGTAATGTCAGACCACATCCACCATCGTGTTGCGTTCGTCTGAGCTCGCAGTAATGTCGAGGAAAACCACTTCGTCGGCGCCTTGTTCGTTGTAGCGCTGGGAGAGCTCGACGGGGTCTCCGGCATCGCGGAGGTTGACGAAGTTAATGCCTTTGACGACGCGACCGGCAGTCACATCGAGGCAGGGGATGATTCGTTTGGCTAGCATCAGGCAAGCTCCAGGAAGTTGCTCATGATCTTGAGACCGGTAGGGCCGGACTTCTCGGGGTGGAACTGGACTCCGTAAATGTTGTCCCGCTCGAGTACGGCGCTGAAGGGGAGCTGATAGTCACAGGTAGCCGAGGTGGCCTCGATGGGAGGCGCATAGTAGCTGTTGGCGAAGTAAACGTAGATGGGTTCGTTCAGGCCCTTCAGCAGTTTTGAATCGGGGCGGGCATTGAGTGAATTCCAACCCATGTGAGGGACACGGGCGCCAGTGGGGAAGCGCTCGATGCGCTCGGGGTAGATGCTTAGGCCTTCGAGATCCGGGGCTTCGGCGCTGCCGGAGAAGAGGGCCTGCATGCCGAGGCAGATACCGAAGAAGGGATTCCCAGCGGCGATCTTTTCAAGAATCGGTTGGCGGAGCTTCAAGGCATCGAGAGACTGCATCAGCTGACCGAAATGGCCGACGCCTGGCAACACGAGCTTGTCTGCGGCACGAACTGCCTCAGGAGTATCGATGAGCTTGTAGGTGGCACCGAGTTCAGCAAGGGTATTCTGCACTGAGCGCAGGTTACCGGCCCCGTAGTCGATGATCGAAATCACAGGAGCTCCTTGGTGGAAGGGAGCTGATCTTTCATGCGGACGTCCTTCGAGCAGGCGTATTTCATCGAGCGCGCCCAGCACTTGAAGATCGCCTCGATCTTGTGGTGGTTGGAGCGGCCATAGAGAACCTTGACGTGGAGGTTGCCCTTGACGTGGGTGACGAAGCCATCGAAGAAGTCAGGCAGGAGCTCAGTCTGCAAGTCTCCGACGTGGACCACCTTGACGAGGTCTTTGTATACGAGGGCAGGGCGGCCACCGAGGTCGACGGCGGTGACGGCGAGGGTTTCGTCCATGGTCTGAACGAAGTAGCCGGCGCGGTTGATGCCTTTGCGGTCTCCCAGGGCCTGGCTGAAGAGTTGACCGAGGACGATGCCTACGTCTTCGACGGTGTGGTGCTGATCGACATCGAGGTCGCCGGTTGCCTGGAGGGTGAGCTCGAAGCCACCGTGGCGGGTGAAGAGCTCGAGCATGTGATCGAGGAAGCGGACACCCGTTGAGATGGTGTACTTGCCTTTGCCTTCAATCTTGAGGCTGCCGCGGATTTGGGTTTCTTTGGTGATGCGTTCAATTTGGGCAGTGCGCATTAGAGGACGGTCTCCAGTTGGTTGATGTTGTCGATGAAGTGAGCCGGGCTGAAGGCGGCGAAGTTGCCGCCGGGGGCGGTGATGGCAATGAAGGGGACTTTGGCGGCCTTGGAGGCTTTGGCATCGTCGACGGTGTCGCCAAGGTAGTAGACGACGTTGTGATCGGCCATGAGCTTGAGGAGGCCTTCGGGGTTGGGTTTGGATTGGGCTACGTTGTCGTCGCCGATGACGGCGACCCAATTGAGGTGCGTAGCAAAGCGGCGGAGGGTGATCTGGGCTTCTTCATGGAGGCGGCCGGTGAAGACTGCGAAGTCGTAGCGCTCGTTGAGCCGGGCGAGGACGCCTGTTGAGTCGATCCACTTCTCGCGCTCGATCAAGCCGGGGACGCCGTTGTGGCCGAAGAAGTATTGGTTGAAGACCTCAACGACGGTGTCGTAAGGGATCTCTTTGCCGTAGACGCTGCAGAGTTCTTTCGAAAGCTTCCAGTCGTTGTTCCAGCCGCCCTGATTCTTGTAGTGCTGGATGAGGCTATGCTCGACCGAGCGGCCGGTGAAGTGGAGAACCGTGGCGCGGATCGATTCGCGATAGGACTCTTTGACTTCGACGAGGACACCGTCCATGTCAAAAACCAGCATGGGTTTGCTCATCGTTGGATTTCCTTCCAGAGGGGTTCGAATGCGGCGAGGAAGCGGCGGGTTTGATCCTGCGTGCCTACTGTGACCCGGACGCAGCCAGGGATCTCATAGCTGCGGTTGCGAACGAGGATGCCAGCCACTTTGAGCTTGTCGCAGACTTCCTGGGCGCGGGGCCCGATGTGCATGAGGACGAAGTTCGCCTGGGTTGGGACATAAGGGACGCCGAGCTTTTCAAGGCCGGCTGTCAAGACTTCGCGGGCAGCAAGGACCTCAGTAACGAAGGACCTTAGGAAGGACGTATCTTCGACGGCTGCTTTGGCGGCGATCGCAGCGATGTAGTGCGCGTGTCCGGAGAGAGCGGCCCAGATCACTCCGGCCTTCGAGCGTT
>JAPKYY010000562.1 GCA_026394095.1 Acidobacteriota bacterium
CACCACTCCCAGGCGTTGCCGGTAACGAGGTTGAGGCCGTAGCCATTGGGCGGGAAGGCATCAATTGGGGCCACAGCAGAGTAGCCGTCATCAGCGAGATCGACGTTGGGGAATTCCCCCTGCCAGATGTTGCAGAGGTGCTTGCCGCCGGGAGTGAGTTCGTCACCCCAGGGGTAGATCTTTTGCTCGAGGCCGCCACGGGCTGCGTATTCCCACTCGGCTTCGGTGGGCAGACGCTTCTGCGCCCAGTTGCAGTATTCGACCGCATCATTCCAACTGACCTGGATTACCGGATAGTCGTCTTTGCCTTCGATGCTGGAATCGGGCCCAAGAGGGTGTTGCCAGTCTGAGCCCCATACCTGACACCACCACGGCACTCCAGGCACTGTTTGATCTACTACTGCTTTGTAGCGCTCAGCGGGGATGTGGCCTTGGAAAACGAAAGACCAGCCGATGCGCTCGGCTTCTGTCTTGTAGCCCGTAGCCTGAACGAATTCGGCGAAGCGCTGATTCGTTACCGGGTTGATATCGATGTAGAAGGGATCGACGTGTACGGTGCGGATGGGGCCTTCGCCGTCGCTGGGGAAGGCGTCTGGCGATTCTGTACCCATCAGGAATGTGCCACCGTCGAGCTTCACCATGCCGTCGATGGAGCCGGTGGAGATGCGGGGAAGCGCGGCAGAAATCAGCCGGGACTCGGCCAGTTGTTGCGCTCGCAACCGGGTGGGCGCGCAGCAGGAACCGACGATGGGAAGCCCGCTCAAGACTATACCCTCTTCTCTCTACGAATGTCTGCGCCGATGCGCAGTTGATCGAGATACGCGTTCAGCTTTTCTTGCTTCTTCTCTTCGAGAAATTGTTGCTCGATCTGGGATGCAACTTCAGAGAAGGGGCGAATGCCTGCGGGCAAGCGCTCCAGCAGCGTTGCGATGTGAAAGCCAAATTCGGTGCGGAAGATACCGCTGACCTGGTTTGGTTCCAGGTTGAAGACGACATCGTCGAAAGCTTCCACCATGTTGCATCGCTCGAAGTAGCCGAGGTCGCCGCCTTTGCCGGCGCAATCGGAGAACTCGTCGGCAACTTCAGCGAAGGGCCGGCCCTTCTGCAATTCCTGCTGCGCGAGTTCGATGCTGGCGCGGGCAGTTTCTTCACTTTGATTTTCGTCGACGTTTTTGACGATATGGGCGGCGCGGATTTGTTCTGGCTGCTCGAAGGCTTCGCGATGTTTTGTGTAGAAGGCAACAACATCTTTGCGTTTGGGTGGCTCTACTTTTGCAGTGACCCGGGCGACGAGGCGCTCGATACGGACGCCGACTTCGGCTTCTGGCGAGCAGCCTTCTACGGGCTGGGGATCTTTGATGGCAAGCTGGCGCAAGAGCGTGGCTTCGATCAGGTTTTCTTCAGCCCATTCGCGAGCGCGCATTCTGACAACCAGAGGATCTTCGCCTTCCATCTCTACCATCATGATGTTCAGCATGGCTGCCATCTGCTGCTGGATAGCGCTCTCTTCAATTTCCTCGCCGTTAACGATCAGGACGGTCATTCCAGTATGTTTGCACATAAGGGAAGTAGCGCTGTTGGGGCCGGGCCTTTGGGGCAATCGACCGCCACAATACGCGCCTCTGGACACACGTCGGGCTTTGGTTGGTGTATTAGAACTAGCAGGATGTCAAAGAGCAGGCCCGGCGTTGTTTTGGACTGTCCCGGGCGGGGGTTAAGGGTGGTTGATCGACGCTGAATCAGGCAGCGAGGGATAAACGGTCCCGGATGAATTTGGTTTCGTTCCTGAGTTTTTTGTCCTTGATGGACTGGAGGCGGGCGAGGGTGCGCTGGAAGAGATTGGCGAGGCGGAGCTCGTGGGCTTCCTGGCGGGCGAAGGAGGGCTTTTCTTTTTCGAGTCTATCGAAAGCACGGAGGGTGATTTGAGCGGCCGGAGTTGGTTCTGATACGGCTACGACCGCGTCGATTGCATTGTTGATGCGGATCTGGATGAGTTCGGCCATGCGGTTGCGACGCCAGGCAATGGAGATGAGTTGTTTGAGCAGCTCGAGCTCGGACGGGGTTTCGGGCTGGAATTCATCGATAAAGGATTTGGAGAAGTTTTCGAAGGTGCCGGCATCTTCGGTTTTGAGGATGAAGATGTGGCTGTAGGTGCCGTGCTTGAGAGCATTGAGGCTGGATTTGAATTTGCCTTCGCGGGTTTTGGGGCCGGTGCACTTTTTGGCATTGGCGCGGTTGGCGGCCAGGGCCGCTTCAGACATGGTTTTCTTGCGTGGTTTGGTTTCCACGGTCGATGGATCTTTGGCAATGTTCTGTTCTTCGTTCACGGGATTGCTCCTGAGCAGAAATTAGCAGGCGGGGTGATGGACTTAATGTTTGGGCCGGGTTGGTTTTATTTGGAATCAGCGGGTTAGCGGGAAAAGAAAGTTGAAAATAGCTGTGAATCACGTTGGGCTTAATGTTGTGGCCGATTTCCATGAGATTGATGGAGTTGCAGATTCCATGCGGATTGGTGCCTGGAGCAGAATTTGATTGGGAGGCCGGAAGCAGGCTGACGATATTCCAAGTTCGAAAGCGGTTGCTTTGACGCTGAAGAGAGAGGCGATTGCGATTCAAAGCGAAGCAAAGGGAACCAACTTCGACCTTCTGATCTTTTTGTCTCTGGTTGGGAGAGGAATACGGTGGACGATGCTTGTCGCTGCGATAATCTCGTCGGCGGGATCACTGGCGAAATCCAGTTCTATCGAGTTTTGACAGATTGCGATATCGAGGGGCCAGACATGAATTCTGATAAAGAGCTTTGCAAATTCTGGAGAGGAGGTATCGAGCGCGCTGCGGATTGCAACAGATCATAGGAACCGCCAAGTTCCTGCGCTTGGGGTTTTCTGCTTTTGGTAGAGGATTATTTTCACCGTATTCCCGACATCTGGATTCAGCCCGACCATTTTTCCGGAACCACCAAGTGAAGGATGATCGATTCGGGGGAAGTGCCATCCCTGCTCCTCATCACCGAGGAGGAGGAATGGAGACAGCCTATTGGACTGCACGATTTCCGCGAAGAGAATAGCTTACAGTCGATGACAGTAGCCCGATTGGGCTTTTCTTGAGTCGAAAGGCTCAGAGCGTGGGGGAAGAATGGATGGACGCGAGACAATCCCTCTGGATCGCAGTTGTGATCGCAGTCCCTGAAAGATCAAAGACAAGAAGCTCTGCAGCTCGAAGCTAAGATTGGTGAAGGAGGGCCAACGTGTCTGGAGAGAAATTGGCCAAAACTGAGAGTGGGGCTGTTCGGATCGTCCACCTCTCCCGACGTTTCGCAGCCATCCTGTTATTGCTGATGCCGCTGACGATAGAGGCAGCGCAAGAGGCGGAGATGAAGGGCTACGCCACATTGCATCTGCGAATTCTCTCAACCTCTGGCCTAGCTGTTCGCCCTGTGGTGGTTGTCCTTCAGAATCAGGACGCGGGCCTTCGAATTGAACTTAGCCAGTCAGAAGATTCTGCCAGGGAAGGGTTGGGCACGGGGAAGGCACTTGAACCATTTGAAGAGGTAATTCTGAGATCGGTTCCCTATGGAAGATACAAGGTATCGGTTCGATCACCGCTGATGCGTCAGGTTGAGTCGAATCTTGAGATCTATGTAGAGGCGCCCGTGCTTTCACGCAGCATTTTCATGGCAGAGGATCGACCGATGCGCCAATGGGATTCGGGCTCGGGACTGCCGCCGATGCTCAAGGTGGAAAGTCGTTCCGTGGCGGAGGCGTTTGCCTGGGTGCAATTGCGATATTTGCACCGGTTTAGCTATCTGGTTGAGGGTAGGTTGGATGAAAGTGGGTCGATGCCGTTGCCGCAATTGAGTGAAGGGGAATATGTGGCCATTGTTTACACACGCCGTGGCTCGCCCTGGTCAACGGTTGTTCGATATCAAGAGCAGTCGCCAGCCGTGCTGCAGGTGGTTCGATAGCCTAATGCGAATCGGCATTAGCCAGCTACAGCCAGTTGCTCAGTGCTTGAGTGGGATACATTCTAAATCGCACTCGGGTGGGAGACGTTGGGTGCGTTGAAGTATGCGACTGCGTAGGCTCTAGTTTTTTTGTTTCGGCACAAAGCCGGATTCCATCTCAGCTTCAAAGCTAGGCCCACGGGTTGACGATTTCTACACCGATGCCGTCGAAGTGCTTGATGTTACGGGTGACCAGAATCAGGTTGTGCTCCAGGGCGGTAGCGGCAATTTGTGCGTCAGGAACTTGCATGGGACGACCGATGAGTTGCCGCCGGGATTCGAGATCGCCCCAGCGTTCCGCGATTGTTTGAGTGAGGGTGAGTATGCGACCAGAGAATCTTTCCAGGAGGTCGACGCGATACCAAGACTCTAAATCGGTTTTTCGTTTGCCTTCATCGAGGGAAGAAATTCCCTTTCGCAATTCCCCACAAGTGATTACGCTCAAGTAGAGTTCTTCGAGCTTTTGCGCCTTTAGCCATGCGGTCAGTTTTGGGTCAGGACGGGGGCGAACATTTTCAGACGGGACATTGGTGTCTAGCAAAAATCCGTTCATGAGAGATCAACGGTGGGGTTTAGGAGAGAATTTCGAGCGAAGAGGCTGTCTACTTCTTCATCAGTCAGCAGTCCGCGAACGCGAGCACCAATGTCCAATAGCTCCTGGCCTGTTCTGTCCGAACTCTTCTCGAAATTCCTGGCTTCGCGAATCACGATTTCCTCGACGAATTCGGAAAGTGAAATGCCTTTTGATTGAGCCTTGGCCAAAAGTCCACGCTCGATGTCAGGATTTAGATTTAAGGAGATATCCATGAAGCAAGATCCTTTTCTGTATCTCTAAACCAAGGATAGCAATCTCGATATTGAGAAGCATCGACTCAAGGCACACAGTCAGTAGCTGAGGCGGAAAGAGTAACGGAGATGCCGTTAAGAGGCTGGAAGGGAACTAAAGCAGCAGTGTCTTTGGGTTGGTTACGGGGGGCTGCAACGCTCTGAACGCACTTGTCATCCTATTCAGGCTCAGTCTGGCTTCAAGCGCACAATCCTCCGGCCAAGCGGAACATCACGAGCCTTGTAGCTCTTCGAATCGATCCCAAATTCGGGCGTGATACCTTTCAAGTCATGAATCGATCGACACTCCTTACGCTGTTGATATCGGTAATGCTTTTGGCAATTCCGGCGATTCCTGCCGCCGCAGCGGAGCCATCGGCTGAATCCAATATCGGCTTTGTGATTTACACGAAGAGCCTGGCACCAGGGACCCTCAACGCAAGGTGGATGTACACAACAAAGTTCCGAGGACCCGGCATCGCAACAGGAGGGCCGAGAACAGGCTTCGCCGGGCGCTACCACGTGCGCTACTTCCTCGAGAGCGGCGAGTTTTCGGATGAGTATGACTTGCTGATCGAAAAGGTCGAGGACATTTACAAGGTTTCCTGGATGGTGAGTGGCAAGCTGAAAGCAACCGGCGTTGGAATGGAAGTAGAAAACGGCTTGGCTGTGGGCTGGCGCCGAATCGAGTAATCCAACCGCAAGGCTGCTACGTCGCTGGGGACCCGTTGGGTGGGAATGGTGATTGGGCCCTACCCGGACCCACTTAACACATTTGGTTGGTTGCGGAGGATTGCAACGGTCCAAATGCACTCAGGTTGACGTTCAGGCTCAACCTCCACTGTACACAGGTCAGCCGCTATTTAACACGGTGCCAAACAAGCTCCTGGTAGGCATATCGCACACCTTCACGATCAAAGGGCGTTTGCGTCCGAAGCGTCAGGCGATCACCTTCCACTTTCAGGATTCGGCGTGTTTGCGATGTGTTCACCCAGTTTTGAAAGCTGCAAGCTTCAATATGGTGAGTCACGGCGTCGCCATTGCGGGTATAACGCCCGGTATATGCAATCACGGTTGAGAAGGCTTCCGCTCGTTCCTGCATTGAGCCAGACCACCACCAGGCGCTCGAAAGAGGTTTCCGCCCGTCATGCGTGATAATCGCCGACACTCGCCCATCGGGAGTGTAGGTGAGAAAGCCTGTGGGCTTGGGTCCATAAGGCTCACGATCAATGGTGCCGTTTACACCGATGTCTTGAGCTGAAATCAACTTCCAAGTCCCCACGACGTTGTCGTTTTGGGCGAGTGCCGATAAAACGAATACAAAAAACGATAACGCGTTGCGGATGATTCTCATCGGGTAATTATATTTTATGTTTGAAGGGATTCCACTGACTTGTGGACTGGAAGGAGGCCAAAATGAATATTTTGGTTGGTTGCGGGGGCATGATTTGAACATGCGACCTTTGGGTTATGAGCCCAAACATAGAATTGCCCTTGGTTACCCTCCATGGCCCTCCGTGCCCCGAAGTTGTTGATCCCATTGCCCTAGGTTGCCCTGGAGTGCCCTCAGTTTGGTGACAGTTTTGGTGACAGTTGCTCCTAAATGGCCCTGGGTTGCCCCGATTTTTGGTGACAATTTTGGTGACAGTTCTTGCATCATTTTCAATGTTGAGCTTGTACAAGCTAGCATTCATACTTGGCTCATTGTGGACTAGCGCACGATCTTGAGTCAAGGCGAATTTAAGTACGCAGCAATCTTCGACGAATCCTGCATTTCGATAACTGTCCAATTGGGTTGGGCGCACGCTGGCAGATCCAAGTCTCTTCAATGTCTCTGGCGTTGTGATGGTCCATCTTCAGCAGAGGTGGCCGGGTTCAATAGTATTGCGAGCGACGAGGCCACATCCTAAGCCCTAGCCTGAACTGAGAGTCGAAAGAGTTGCGCAGCGAAGGACAATATACCAAGCCCTAGCCACCCTGGTCGCA
>JAPKYY010000222.1 GCA_026394095.1 Acidobacteriota bacterium
TCCTCCTCACTACCTCCGAGCAAGACAAAGCCCGCATCCAGCACCCCAAGATCCACGTGCTCCCCAACACCATCCCCTGGCACGACCTCCCCACCCAACCCCGCTCAGAATCCATCGTCTTCACCGGCAACTTCGCCTACACCCCCAACCAGCAAGCCCTCCACTGGTTCCTCCAGAACTGCTGGGCCGACCTGCTCAAGCAAAAACCCAAGCTCCGCCTCCGCCTCGTCGGCAAAGAAATCCACTACGCCCACTCCAGCCACCCCAACATCGATTACATCGGCCCCGTACCTGACGCAATTGTAGAGATTGCCAAATCCCGCCTCGCCATCGTTCCCCTCCTCTCCGGCTCCGGCACGCGCCTCAAAATCCTCGAAGCCTGGGCCGCCGGCACCCCTGTAATCTCCACCTCTGTAGGCGCCGAAGGCCTCGAAGCTTCGCCCGGTCAGCACTTGATAATCGCCGATTCTCACCAAGCTTTTACACAATCCATACTCGATCTGTTCGACAATGAAGTGAATCGTTCCCGCATCACCCAAGCTGCGCGTAGTCTTTATGAGACGACTTACACTTGGCAATCCGCGCGCAAAATCCTATCAGAACTGGATCTGTAACATTTTTGCCGACAATCACTTCCAAGCTATTGGACTATACTGGGAAAACTTGCATGCGCTTTGCGATTGATGCGCATACCATCGGCCGCCATTTAACGGGGAATGAGGTCTACGTCCGCAACCTGCTGGAGAATTACGCCCGGCTGGACCGCGACTCTCAATTCTTTGCATACGTGTGTTCGGAGTACGCCTCCTCAGAAGTCCCCAATCGCTTCGAAAAGCGCAACGTCTCTGCCAACCCCTTCCTCCGCCTTGGTTACGATCTCACCCGCCGCTTACTGATCGACAAACCGAACCTGCTCCACGTCCAGTACACCGCCCCCGTCTTTTGCCCCGTTCCCTTCGTCGTCAGCGTCCACGACGTCAGCTACCTCGAGCGTCCGGAATACTTCACCACCCCGCGCCGCCTCCAGCTACAGGCCACCGTTGCCAACACCGTCCAGCGCGCCGCCCGCGTCCTGACGGTGAGCGAATTCTCCCGCCAGCGCATCATGGCCGCCTACAACCTTCCGGCCGAGAAAATCGAAGTCATCTACAACGCCGTCTCCCCGCACTTCCGCCCCGTCCCTCCAAAGACTGCCTTCCTCACGGTCAGCGAAAAGTTCGGCGTCCAGTACCCCTACATCCTCTCGGTCGGCGACCTCCAGCCCCGCAAGAACCACATCGGCCTCATCGCCGCCTACGAAGACCTGATCTGCAACTACCCGCAGCTCCCCCACCACCTCGTCCTCGTCGGCAAGCCCACCTGGTTTGCCCCCCGCGTCTACGAAGCCGCCAAACAATCGGCCGTAGCAGACCGCATCCACTTCACAGACTTCGTCAACGACGAAGACCTCCTCCACCTCTACAACGCCGCCGAACTCGTCGTCTACCCCAGCTTCTACGAAGGCTTCGGCCTCCCCATCCTCGAAGCACAGGCCTGCGGCCGCGCCATCGCCTGCTCCAACACCTCGGCTATGCCCGAAGTCGCCGACAAAGCCGCCCTCCTCTTCGACCCCACCTCGAAATCCGAAATCCTCAAGGCCATCCGCGAGCTTCTCCTCGACACCGATCTGCGCCAGCGCATGGAACGCCTCGGCATCAAAAACGCCGCCCGCTTCAGTTGGGAAAAGTCCGCCCGCCAAACCCTCGAGGTCTATTACGAAGTCGCCGGCCGCCGCCCCAAAAAATCGAAAGTACACGCTCGCGCCGCCCAAGCCGTCCAATCTACATGAGCCTCCGCTGGATCCTCCTCCCACTCCTGGCCGCAACCTTGCCAGGAGCCACAGAAACTCTACGCTACAACGTCAATTGGCCCAGCGGCCTATCGCTCGGCGAAGCCACGCTCACCACCGATAACGTGGACGCCTCGGCCGCCTCGCGCAAATTCGAGCTCCGCCTCGACGCCTCAATCCCGGGCTTCGCCGTCATCGACGAAGTTACATCTTTGGCCAAGCCCGATTACTGCTCGATCCGCCTCGACACCAAGCTCAAGCACGGCTCGAAGATTCGCGAAGAGCGCACTGAATTCAAGCCCGAAGAAGGCTTCGCCGAACGTCAAACCGCCAAGGGCGGCAAAACCAAACTCCCCCTCAACACCTGCGGCCGCGACGCCCTCGCCCTCATCTACTACCTCCGCTCCGAACTCAAACAAGGCCGCCTCCCCGGCGCTCAAACCATCTACTTCGGCGCAGCCTACCAGCTCAGCTTCAAATTCGGCGGCTCCTCCAACCTACAGCTCGCATCCGGCACCGAACCCGCCGACAAGCTCGACATCGTAATCCAGGGCCCTGCTTCCAAGCACGCCATCGAAGTCTTCTTCGGCCGCGACGCCCTCCGCACCCCTCTCATCTTCCGCGTCCCCCTACCCTTGGGCGCATTCACCATGGAGCTCCAGCGCTAGATGCGGATCGCCTTCTTCTCCCCTCTACCCCCAGC
>JAPKYY010000572.1 GCA_026394095.1 Acidobacteriota bacterium
TCGTGCTAAGCGCGATGGGGTTGTTGCGCGGGGTTTCACATACGGAGTACATACAAGGGCGCGAGGACGGGAAGATCTACTTTCTTGAGACTTCGGCGAGAGTGGGCGGAGCGCACATTGCCGATCTGATTGCGGCCTCTACAGGTATCAATATGTGGGCGGAATGGGCCAAGATTGAAGTGGATGGCGGAGCAGGGAACTACAAACTTGGCGAAGTCAAGAACAACTACGGCGGGTTGTTGGTTAGCCTGGCTCGTCAGGAAAAGCCGGATACTTCTGGCTACAACGACCCTGAACTGGTGTGGCGTATGGAGAAGAAGCACCATGTTGGATTTGTCGTATCGAGCCCCAGCTATGAACGTGTTCAATACCTCATGGACCAATACCTGGAGCGTGTGCGGGAAGATTTTCTGGCTGTGGCTCCTCCTCGCGAAAAGCCAACCGAGTAGCGCGGCTACTTACCATCGTGATGTAGCCCCGATTCTGGAGCGGCACTGCGTGAAGTGTCATCAGGCCGGGGAGGTTGGGCCTTTCCCGTTAGACAGTTTTGAAGCTGTCAAGAAACATGCGCGGCAGGTGGCGCTGGCAGCTTCAACACGCTTTATGCCGCCCTGGAAGCCGGTGGCTCCGGGAGTTGCGTTTCACCGGGACCGCCGCTTGAGCGCGGTTGAGATTGCAACGCTGGAGGCTTGGGTGAAAGGAGGGGCATTGGCTGGTGTTGCCCCAGCCGTCAAGCCTAAAGTACTTCTACCGAAGCCCGAACCGGATCATCTTTGGAAGATGAAAAGCGGCTATGATCTTGCCGCCGATGGGGACGATCAGTACCGGTGCTTTTCGGTTCCTACCGGCAACGATGCAGTGCGCTTTGTGGAGGGGTTTGAGTTCCTGCCAGGGAACCGTCGGGTTGTTCATCATGCCTTGCTCTTCTTTGACTTGAGTGGGACAGGGAGAAAGCTGGATGCTGGTGGGGGTTATCCGTGTTTTGGGAGCCCTGGATTTCTACCTTCTTCGAGTTTGGGTGGCTGGAGCCCTGGAAATGGACGATTGCAGATGCCGCCGGGGACGGCGGTGCGTGTGCCGCCCGGGGCCGACATCGTCTTTCAGATTCACTATCATCCGACGGGAAAGCCGGAGACTGACCAGAGTGGTGTTGCCGTCTACTTCGCCAAAGAGCCGCCGAAGAAGCGGTTACTGGATATTCCGCTGACGTCGAAAGCGATTGATATCCCGGCGGGACAAGCCAGTTTCAAGGTCTATGATTCGTTTGAATTGCCTGTCGATGTAACGCTTTGGCAGATCATTCCACATGCGCACTTTGTTGCCCGTAAGGTGCAGGCCTGGGTGACTTTGCCGAGTGGGCTGCGCAAGACGGTGCTTACGATTACGGACTGGGATTTCAACTGGCAGGATATTTATCAACTGAAGACTCCACTGTCGATGAAGGCGGGGACGATTCTGGAGATGGAGATTGTCTACGACAACTCGGTGAAGAATCCGCGGAATCCGAACCGGCCACCGAAGCGCGTTGTTTGGGGACCGGGTACTGCGGATGAGATGGCTGGGGTGCACTGGAACGTTACGGTGGATGATGAGGCGCGCGATCTTGACGATCTGACGCATTCGCTGTGGGGCAAGATGATGCGGATGATACGGCAACGCTAAGATGGGGATCTAGATGCTACGCCGCACGTTTTCGAGCCTTCCGCTAGCTGCGGCTGCAGCGCCTTTTTTGCCTACCCGCGGCGAACTGGATCTTTATATACAACGGTTTGAGAAGACGCTGGTCGAGAATATTCTTGGCTTCTGGTATCCGAAGACCATAGTCCCGGCTGGCGGGTATTTGTTGAATCATGACCTTCAAGGGAAGCCGAAGGGTGCGGCTGCAAGGGCGGTTGTTACGCAGGCGCGGATGCTGTGGTTTTTTGCCCGGATGGCGCGCTATGGGCATGAACCGAAGTTGATGCTGGAGGCGGCCGAGCACGGGTATAAGTTCTTACGGGAAAAAATGTGGGATTCGCGCAATGGCGGCTTTTATTGGGAAGTGGATGCTCTGGGTAAGCCGACCAAAGTGAACAAACATTTGTATGGGCAGAGCTTTGCGTTGTATGCAATTGCCGAGTATGCGATGGCTTCGCGGCGGAAGGATGTGCTGGAGTTTGCGCTGAAGTTCTTTGAAGTGTTGGAGAAGAGAGCGCATGACCCGGTGCATGGTGGCTATGTCGAGTATTTCCTGCAGGATTGGGCAACGCCGCCGGTGAATGAGCCCATCTATATGGGTGGTTCGGCACCGGGGATGAAGCTGATGAATACGCATTTGCACCTGATGGAGGCGATGACGACGCTCTATCAATCAACCCGAAATGTTGCGGTGCGGGACCGATTGATTGAGCTAATCGCGATTGAATCGAATGCGGTAATTCGGAAGCCTCACATGGCGTGTACGGACAAGTATGATCGCGATTGGTCACCCCGGCTGGAGGGGGCTTTTTCTACCGTTAGCTATGGACATGATGTTGAAAATATCTGGCTGATTGCGGAGGCAAACCGGGCGGCGGGACTGTCGAGCAGCCCTTATGTGGACCAATGCAGGGCCAACTTTGCCTATTGCCGCAAGTATGGATTTGATGAAGCGCAGGGTGGCTTCTTCAATACGGGACAGTTGTTTGAGGCGGCAACGGACAAGAGCAAGAGTTGGTGGGTGCAGGCAGAGGCCCTCGTTGGGGCCCTTACGATGTATCAATTGACGAACAGTACTGAGTATTTTGAAGTGTTTCGCAAGACGTGGAGTTTTTGCGACAAGTATCAGATCGACTGGAAGAATGGGGATTGGCACGCGGTGATTGGGTTGGATGGGAAGGCGCGCGGAGATAAGGCGAATGAGTGGAAAGCGGCTTATCACAATGGGCGGGCGATGATTGAGTGTATCGCCAGGCTGAAGGCGATTCGCGAG
Source organism: Acidobacteriota bacterium (assembly GCA_026394095.1). Lineage (GTDB taxonomy): Bacteria > Acidobacteriota > Terriglobia > Bryobacterales > Bryobacteraceae > Bryobacter. The sequence continues at coordinate 2,951 of JAPKYY010000572.1, forward strand.
AAGACTTCTTAGGTTAGAGATGAGCCGCGAGGACTGCAGCTACGCGCGCGGCGGAGTCTTTAGCCAATGATCCTTCTGGCTCGAAGGGCAGGTTTACAAGCTCCAGATAGCCTTTGACAAGATGGGTCCAGCCGAGAGCCGGGGCGTCGAGCCGGCGTCCGGGGAAGCGCAGAACCAGGGTGTTTGAGGGCCATGGCTGAGGGCGATAGTCGTGCATGGCATTGCGATAGGGGCTGGTTTCTAGCTGGGACTTGAAAAAAGCTTCGATTCGTCCGGCGAGATAGGAAGCGGCACCAAGCGGGCCGAGCCCGAAGATTCGGGCGACGTGATGGCGCAGCTTGAAGCCGAGTTGGCGGGCCTCGGCGCCAAAGTATTGAAGACCGAGATTCTCACTCTTCCAGGCAGGATTGAGCGTGTCGATGAGGCAGAGAAATTGAACGTTACCACCTTTGGCTGCAAGGCAATGGGCAACCTCAAAGGCGAGGCAACCACCAAAGCATACGCCTGCCAGAAGGAAAGGGCCATGCGGGTTTCGGCGGAGGATCTCATCGGTGCAGGTCTGGGCATGCTTTTGGAGACTTTCCTGGGGATTGAGCTGGTTGAGGAGGAGAGCCTCAATCGACACATCTTTGTCGATGTGTTGGGCCATGCGGGTGAGACCCAGAAGCACTCCGTCGTGACCCGGGAAGCAGTAAACAGTCCGATCGCCGGAAGAGGGCTTGAGTGTCTGAAAAAGGGTGGAGCCAGCGGCTGGTTGGGCTTCCAGGGCTGAGGCGAGAGCCGCAATCGTGGCCTCGGCAACGAAGGCATGGTAAGGAATATCTTTATTGAGAGAGGCTGAGAGCTGTGTAAGCATCTGGGCTGCGAGGAGGGAATCGCCACCGAGAGCTTCGAAGCGATCGTGTCGTCCACAGCGGGCGTTTGGCAGGAATTGCTTCCAGATGGCGGCGAGCTGAGCTTCGAGGCTGGTAATGGGGCTTTCGAAGTTGCCGAGCTTCTTGTCGTCGATGGGGGAGAGACCGAGTTTGGAGGCAAGGCCAATGCGCTGGAGCTTGCCGGTGGGGCCTTTAGGGATCGTGTCGACAATCTGGAGGATGCGGGGGACTTTGAAGTGGGCAAGGCGCCCTGCGGCGAAGGTGCGGAGGGCGGCAGAGGTGATGTTGGAGCCTGCCTGGAGCTCCACGGCGGCGCCTACTTCTTCGCCGAGTTGGGCGTGGGGGATAGCGAAGGCGAGCGCTTGCTTGACATCGGGATGAGCTAGGAGGGCTTCATCGATTTCCCTGGGAGAGATTTTTTCGCCGCCCCTGTTGATCAGTTCTTTGAGGCGGCCGGTTAGGCAGAGGTAGCCTTCGTCGTCGAAGCGGCCCTGGTCACCGGTGCGGAACCAGCCATTGGTAAATGCTGTGCGGTTGGCGTCTTCGTTGCAAAGGTAGCCGGAAATGACGTTTGGGCCGCGGATGACAACTTCGCCCACCTCGCCTGCGGGGAGGAGATCGCCCTCGGCGTTCATGATGGCAACCTCGGGGCCAGCGGCAAGGCCAACGAAGCCTGGTTTGTGAGGGCGTGGCGGCAGCGGATTGCTGGTCATTTGATGGCTGGCTTCGGTCATCCCGTAGGCTTCGAGGACGGGGCTGCCGAAAACTTCTTCCAGGCCCTCGAGTACGATAGGCGGGAGTGCGGCCGAGGAAGAACGGATGAAACGGAGCTTGGCGTTGCGAGCCGTATCGCCGAGCTCTCGGGCACGGCTCAGGATTCCCTGGTGCATCGTCGGGACGGCGGTGTACCAGGTTGGTGAGGTGTCTTTGAGCCAGTTGAAGAAGTACTTCGCGTAGATGCCGTCGGTGCAGACTACAGAGGCCTGGACTTGAAGAGAAGCGAGCAGGGCTGCCGCCAGGCCGTGTATGTGGAAGAGCGGCATGATGTTGAGGCAGCGATCTTCAGGTGTGAGCTGAAGGGTTTGGGCGATGTTGCGGGCGGAGGAGGCGAGGTTGGCAGCTGAGAGAGGGACGAGTTTGGGGCGGGAGGTTGTGCCCGAGGTGTGCAGAAGGAGCGCGATGTCGTTGGGGGCCGGCCACTCAAAGTCTGCCTCACCGGCCATGGTTGCCGGGTTGGTGATTGTGAATTCTCCGGCTCGCGCACCAGGATGGAGCATGATGATTTGGGTGCCGGAGAGGCGTGCGGCATCGAGAGCGGCGGGGGAAGTGTCTGGGCCGGCGAGCAGGGCTTTGGCCTGGAGGTCTTCGAGGTAGAAGCGGAAGTCGTCGAGAGTGTAACCGGGATTGAGGGGTGCAGCTGCACATGCGCAGGCGACGCTCAGAAAGGCAGATGCCATCTCAGGGCCGTTGGGGAGGACTATGGCGATACGGTCCTGCGGGCCTACAGCGAGGGCACGCAGGTGCCGGACGTGGGATTGCGTTTGATTCCAGAGGCTGAAGTAATCCAGTGGCTCGCGGCCGGCGGCAAGTAAAGCCGGAGCATGAGGGGCGGCGTTGCCCGCTTGGGAGAGCATGTGGGCAATGGGGTGCATTTCAACGGGCAGCTTGGGTAATTCACTCATAAAATGCGGGATTTTGTGCCTTTGCGCTGGATCTTTCAAACAACGATTCCAGTTCCGTCAGTTTAACCGACAGCCTTGGAATCATTGGGCGGCTTCATATTTTGTTCAGCCATTGGCGCGAATTCCTGATCTTGTGAGGGAAGATTGAAGGTTGATGGAAGATAAGAGACCGAGGCTTTCGGTGGTGATGCCCGTACACGGTGGAGTGGCTCTGCTGATTGAGGCTCTTGCAGCTCTTCGCGCTTCTGTTTCTGCACCGTTTGAAGTGCTGGTGGTGGACGACGGAACGCCAGTGGAACAAGCTGCCGCGATTGCGGCTGCTGTGGCTGCTGGCGGAGGCAGGCTCGTCAGACAGGCTCAGGCCGGCCCAGGCGCCGCGCGCAATCGTGGCGCGCAGGAAGCTGGGGGCGAAATTCTGGTCTTTATCGATGCGGACGTAAAGGTACACCGGGAAACCCTGGGACAGATTCAAGCGGCCTTTGAAGCTGATGCCGGATTGGCGGGGGTTTTTGGGTCTTATGACAAGAAGCCTTCGGCTGGAACCCTGGTGAGTGATTACCGCAATTTGTTGCACCATTACGTGCACCAGAATTCGAGGCGTGAGGCGAAGACTTTCTGGGCTGGATGCGGGGCGATCCGGCGGGAGGATTTTCTAGGGGCTGGCGGGTTTGACGCTGCTTTTGGCCGGCCGAGTATTGAGGATGTGGAGCTTGGGTTGAGACTGACGGGTAAAGGGCACCGGATTGAGCTGCGGCGGGAGATTCAGTGCACTCATGCGAAGTGCTGGACGCTGCGCTCGTTCTTTATGACCGATCTTTTTCAGCGCGCGATTCCATGGACAGAGATGTTGTTGACACGGGAAGGCGGGTTGCCGGGGGATCTGAATTTTGGGGTGTCGCAGAAATTGAGTGTGCCGCTGGCTTTGGTGCTGGTGTTGAGCCTGCTGTTTGGGTTGTGGGTGCCGATGCTTGTGTGCGGCATCTTGCTGGTTGGTTTGAATCTGGGCTTCTTCGGCTATCTGGCGCGATTGCGCGGTGTAATGTTTGCGGTGGCAACATTTCCGCTGCAGGTGCTTCATTATCTGGCCAGTGCGTTGGGGTTATTTGGGGGTGTGTTGCGGGTATGGAAGAAGTGGGATCCGCAGATTGGGGTGGCTGCTCTAGCGTTGGCATTGGTAGTAGCAGGAGTGCAAGTTTGGAGCGGTACTTATCAGGCGGATTTCAGCGGGTTTCCTGACGAGCCTAGCCATTACGTAACAGGGGTGATGGCCGCGGAGTATATGAAGGCCCCGACGTTGCGACCGATGCACTTTGCAGAGCAGTATTATCTTCATTATCCGAAGGTGGGGATCGGGCATTGGCCGCCGCTGTTTTATCTGGTGGAGGGCTTGTGGTTTGTGTTGTTTGGCGTGAGTAAGACTGCGGCCTTGTTGTTGCAGCTCTTTCTTGGCTATGCCTTGGCGCTTGGGGTTTACGTTTTGGCTCGGCGCTATGCTTCGTGCGCCGGAGCGCTGGGAGCGGCGATGTTGTTGATTCTGACGCTGCCTTACCGGCAGTCGCTGTCGTGGGTAATGGCAGAACACCTGACGGCCGTAATGGTAGTGGCTGCGGTTGTGGCTTTTGCTCGCTATCTGGAGGGTCCAGGACTGGTGGCCGGGCAACTGTTTGGATTGCTTGCAGCGCTTGCTTTGTTGGTCAAAGGGAGTGCCAGCCCGCTGGTGTTGTTGCCTTTGTTCAGTGTTTTGATAGCCCGGCGATTTTCTGTTTTGTTGAGGCTTGATTTTTGGTTATCGGCCTTACCGGTTATTTTGCTGGCTGTGCCCTGGTATGTGTTTTCGACGCGATTTGCGAGCCCGAATTCGGGCGCTATTGGGAGAAGTGTGGGGAGTGGAGCCTGGATGCCCGGGCTTGAGTATGGGCCTGTGGTGCTGGTTTCGGCGTTGATTGGGGTTGTATTGCTTTCGAAACGCGACCCATATGTGGCCTCCCTGGCAGGGCTGGTAGGAAGTTATGCCGTTGCGCCATTTTGGATTGGTGCTTTTCGAGAGGGGCGGCATATGTTACCGGCGATTGCCGGGGCAGCGGTGCTGGCCAGCGGGGTTTGGGGCAGATTGAAACGGCTGGAATTGTTGGTGGGATGCTGTTTGGGTTTGAGTTGGTGGTTAACGCCGGGGACGGTTGGCTTTGCGCCGGAGCGGTTTCGGAGTTGGGCGCAAGGGATTCCGGATCTCGGGGCCATTTTGGTGTCTGGATCCGGGTTAGAGGAAGGAGCCGTTGTGGCGGCGATAGCCGAGCGGGAGCCGAATCCGAAGCGGGTTGTGTTTCGGGCCGGGCGCGTGTTGGCGACGAGCGGCTGGAACGGGGAGCGGTACCGGTTGCTGGTGAAGGATGAGGCGGAGGCGCGGGCGCGGATGGATGAGCTTGGGGTGGCGGTGTTTGTGCAGGCAGAGGGGGCTCGGTTTCCTCATGATTTGTTGATAGAGGGGGTGACGAAAAGTTGGAAGCGCGAGGTGATGCCGGGGTTTGTTGTGAGGGTGAATCCGTTGCCGGTGGTGGGGAAGAAAATGGAAATCGAGCAGCAGCGACTGGGTAGGAAGCTGCTGCTCGATCGTTGATTGCGGGTGCTTAGTTTACGAAGACTGTGACAGTGCCGCTGGTGGTGGTGCTGCCGCTAGTGATTTGGATTGCATTAGGGCCAGAGACCGTACCGGCCGGGAGCATGATGTTGATCTGGGCGAGGCCTGGGATCTGGCCCGGGGCACCCCCTGCGTACAGAACCTGAGCGTTCTGTCCGTTGATGGTAACCGTTACCGGGGTGCTGAACTGGCTGGGTGTCATCACGATCACGCCGTCTTGCGAGGCGGGATTGGTTTGGCCAAGGCCAGTGGCGTAGATGCTGACGATGCTAAGTTTGGTGGCGGGGTTGAGGGCAGTGTTGACGGTTGCATCCTGGTTGAGGATGGCTGCGGGGCCGGTGCCAGTTGAGTTGCTGGTGAAGATGGCTGGCTTGGCCGTGCGGACCGGGACTTGCAGGGCTGCGCCGGATGCGCCGAGGTATTCGACCACTATGCTCGTTGTGGATTTACCAACAAGTGAGAAGGGTACGACTACGGATGTCTGCGTTGCCGAGGCGTAGAGGACGGGAGCGGGGATGCCGTCGAAGAGGACTCTGGTGTTGACTGATGCGTTGCTCGAGACGAGGTTGGTGGGGCCGATGTTTGTGCCGTAGAGGACTACGATTTCACCGGGTGCTACGCCGGTTGCGATGTAGTTTGCCGCGCTGAGGACGGCAGTGACGGTGGGTGCGCCGGTGGTGCC
>JAPKYY010000866.1 GCA_026394095.1 Acidobacteriota bacterium
AGGGTTGTTGAAGCCTGGATCCATCGCGTTCCAACCCAGTGGCCGGGGTATCGTGAAATTCGCCGGCTTGGGCGAAGGGCCCGGGAAGGGTGAGGTGCGTCCGGCGTAGGGGTCCGCCGTCGAGGTGGGAAACGGAAACGAGATCGCAGTGGCGAACATCGGCAGATTCGCAGGCTGCTGGACCTGTTCTGTAGGCAATAAGGTGTCGTAGAAGACTCCGTAGCCGAGGCGAATACTGCTCTTTCCATCGCCGAAGGGGTCGATCGCCAGGCCGAGCCTCGGGGCCAGGCGCAGATTGCGGCGAGGCGCGAGAGAACGCGGAATACCCCGATCTCCAAAGAACAGCATTCCTGTGGGCGCATCGGTAAACACTCCCGATTTCTGGCCCGGCACAAAGTAGGCCGCCTGCGGCAACGACTTCAACCATTGATCCTCCCAGGGCCGGAAAGGTTCATAACGCAATCCCGCGTTGAGTGTCACACGCCGGTTGATCTTGTAGTCATCCTGCACAAATCCAATCCAATCGGTCTGGCGGACTTGCACCCGGAAGCCATCGGATTGAGAGAAGCTGCTCGGCAAACCGAGGAGTGCATCTGCGGCACCGTCGCCCGTGGTTTGGCCAAAGGCGTAGGCCCCGTTGCCGTTCGTATTCACATGGGGGAGGTTGAACTGGCGGCGAATGGTGTCGATGCCAAACTTGACCGTGTGTTTTGAACGAATCCAGGTCATGGTGCCCTTGTACTGAAAGTTGTTGCGAACCAAGGTTGTGTCCCCAAAGAGGTTGATCGCGAAGTAGCCTGGCACGCTGTTCAAGATAAAATCGCGGCTTCCGGCCGCAGGAGTCAGCCGGGCACCAAGGTCCGACCATGTAAACGGAGCAGCTTCTCCGCGAATGCCCCACGAACGATTGAACGTGGTGCCGAACTCACCTATAAATGAGGGCGTGAAGACGCGCGTGTAGTTGAGTGTCGCATTGGTCGATTTTTGAATCAGCGAATTCGTGTAGCTGACAATGTTCCCTTGCACACCGAGGTTGGGCACCGTGTTGTCCTCGCGAAAAATGCGGCCGAAAAGGCGGTTCCGGTCGTTCAACACCTGATCGACGCGGACGCTCCACTCGTCGTTGTTGGAGAAATTCGGACGTTGATAGCGGAGCAATCCCGCCGGATCATCGGTCGTAGGAACTCCCTGCGAAAGGAATTTCTGAAAAACTGGGTCCAGGCGCGACGTGGGAATTCGATTCCCTGCAAAGGGTGTGTTGCCTGCGGCGGGATCCCGGATAACAATCAGGTTGCCCCGGCCGTCGAGGACATTCGAATAGTCGCCCGTACGTTGGCCGGTACGCAATACCTGCGTGATCAGGTTAGCCGGTGCCGAGCGAATCGGGGTCTTTTGAAAGCCCCCAAAGAAGAAGGTCTTGTTTCTCCCGTTATAAAGCTTTGGTATACGCACCGGTCCACCAAACGACATGCCATATTGGTTGCGCTTCAAACCGTCATTGGTCGGCGCAAAGAAGTTGCGGGCGTTCAGCCGGTAGTTGCGGACAAAGTTGAAGAAGGACCCGTGATAGTCATTCGAACCCGCCCGAGTGACAACGTTGAGCACACCGCCGGCGCGTCCGCCAAACTCTGCCGAGTAGCTGTTGGTTTGCACGCTGAACTCCTGCAACAGATCGGGATTGGGAAACGAGTTTGCGACGGAGCGGTAGGTATCCATGTTGTCGCCGCCATCCATCACGTAGTTGAGCCCGTTCGAGCGGCTGCCACTAACAGATACGCTCACTTGATCTGCAGGCTGGAAGGAAGTGCCGACGTCACCTCGAATCGGGAGGACTCCGGGCGTCAACACGGCGAGTTGCAGAGCGTTGCGCCCATTGAGCGGCAAGTCCACCATGCGTTTGGCGTCGACCACGTTGCGTAGCACCGCGTCCTGGGTATTGACTGCCGTTGCCTGACCGGTGACCTGAATCGTCTCCGCCACGGAACCAAGCTGCAGGGTTGCGTCCACCCGCAATCGCTCGTCCACCTGTAGCCGGATGTCCTTTTGCAGAAAGCGCTGGAATCCATTTGCCTCAACTTCCAACTGATAGTCTCCGGCGCGCAGAGGAGTGATGGAATACTGGCCTTCGGTGTTTGCGGTCACTTGCCGCATGGTGTTGCTTCTTGTGTCCCGCAAAGTGATCCTGGCACTGGGTACGGCCGCGCCCCCCGGATCCAGGATGGACCCACTGAGCGAACCGCTTCCCTGAGCAAAGACGAGACTGGAAGCAAAGAGCAAAGTGCAAAGGGCAGCAAGCTGCATATGGTACTCCTTCCGCAATGCGGAATCAGATTCTAATTCAACTTGTTGGAGTTTATCCGCAACTCGAAATCCTGTCAACAGAAACAACTTCCGCAATACGGAAATATGGTAATCTACCGGGAATGCCTACTCCACCCAAAAAGACCGTGCGGCGTGAAAGCATGTCGTCTACGCTCAAGTGTTTTCACGCGCTGGAGCTGCTGGCGCAAGAACCTTACGAACTGCCCTTATCGGAATTGGCCTCTCGCCTGGAGCAGCCGCTGGCTTCGGTTCATCGTCTCGTTGCCACGCTTGTGGAAGCTGGTTTTGTTGAACAGGACAGCGCCAGTCGCCGCTACCGCCTGGCGGGCAAAGCTCTATGGACCGGCGCCGGTTATCTTCGCAATTCTCCTGTGTATCGTGCTTCCTTCCTGGTGATGCAGGAGGCCGCGCGTAAGAGCCCGGGTCTGATCCATCTTGGGGCTCTGCACGGCGAGTGGGTTCTCTACCTGCATACGGTTGGCAGCCCTAGCAGTCTTTACCTTTACGCCGACATCGGAGAGCGGCGTCCTCTGCATGCTACCGGACTCGGTAAAGCCATTCTGGCCTGGCAACCCAACGAACTGGTGAACCACATCACCGCCAACAAGCTGCAGCGCTTCACAAAATATACGATCTGCTCGGCCAGCGATCTCAGGGAAGAGCTGAAAGCGATCCGGCAGCGAGGCTACGCGATTGATAACGAAGAGGGAGTAGTAGGTCTACGTTGTGTCGCGGCTCCTATTTTCAATGCGTCGGGTGTGAGTGTGGCTGCACTGAGCATGAGCGCTCCGGTTCAAGTGTTGTCAAATCAGGTAATTGAAAGCGCGGCTGCACAAATTCGAGAGGCGGCCATGAAGATTTCTGTACAGGTGGGCTTTCGTCCTGCTTCGAGCAACATGCTTTCTTTGATTTCCGGATAGCGGAAACTATATTTACAATCCAGAATGCTGCGATAAAATCGTCGCAATGGATACCAAGACGATACCGAACTTTCTTGCCGGCCAATGGCGCAATTCCAAAGGCAGCGAGCGCTTTCCGGTACACAACCCAGCGACCGGCGAGGAGATCGGCTTTGCGCCCTGCTCCACCGAGGCGGAAGTGGACGAGGCGGTCGCCGCCGCCAGCTCGGCCTTCCAGGAATGGCGCAGAGTCCCCGTGGGAGACCGCATCCAGGTACTTCTAAAACTCAAGTTCCGTCTGGAAGCCGAATACGAAGCTTTGGCCCGCACCATCACGCTGGAGTGTGGCAAGACGTTGGCTGAATCGCGCGGAGAACTGCGCCGGGCAATCGAAAACGTCGAAGTGGCGGCGGGAATGCCGATGCTTATGCAAGGTCAGTTTTCCGAATCGATTGCCACAGGCATCGACGAATTCTCGATCCGTCAGCCGCTGGGGGTTTGCGTGATCATTGCGCCGTTCAACTTTCCGGGAATGATACCGTTTTGGTTTCTACCCTATGCGCTGGCTTGCGGAAATACGGTCGTGGTCAAGCCGTCCGAACGTGTTCCGCTGACAATGCAGCGCGTCTTCGAAATGCTGACCGAATGCGGTTTGCCGGCTGGGGTGGCGAATCTTGTCAATGGCGGACGCGCTACCGCAGAGCAACTGGTTTCGCATCGGTTGGTTCGGGCGGTCAGTTTTGTAGGGTCTTCAGCCGGCGCGCGAGCCGTCTACTCGCTGGCCGCCTTCCATGGTAAGCGGGTGCAATGCCAGGGCGGGGCCAAGAATCCGATAGTGGTGCTGCCGGATGCCGATGTTGAGAGTGGCACTCCCGTAATCGCAGACAGTGCGTTCGGCTGTGCCGGTCAACGTTGTCTGGCGGCGTCGATGGCGATTCTGGTGGGCGAAGCTCAATCGCGATTCGGAGAGAGCCTGAGGCAGGCGGCGGCCCAGCGCACGACGGGGAATGGGCTGGATCCAGCCGTGCAGATGGGCCCTCTGATTTCGCCGCAGAGCAGAGTTCGCATTGACTCACTACTCGAGAGAGCTGAGCGTGATGGTGGACGGCTGACCGTCGATGGCCGCGATACCGGGAACAGGCAGGGGAACTTCCTCAAGCCCACTATTGTTGAAGGACTTCCGCTCGAGAGCGAAGTGGCAAGCACTGAAATCTTCGGCCCGGTGCTGAGCCTGCATTCTGTAGATTCGATCGAAGACGCTCTTGCGGTGGTGAATCGAGGATCATACGGCAATATGGCTTGCCTGTTCACACGCAGTGGCGAGGCAGCCCGGCGTTTCCGGTCCGAAGCCGAGGTCGGAAATGTGGGGGTGAATGTGGGTGTTGCTGCACCGATGGCTTTCTTCCCTTTCAGTGGAGCACGAGAGAGCTTCTTCGGTGACCTGCACGGTCAAGGCCGCGATGCCGTCCGATTCTTTACCCAGGAAAAAGTAGTAGTGGAACGCTGGCCCAGAGAATGGTCGAGGAAGTTCTAGCCATGCAGACCGTCTTTCATGCTCCACAAGCGATTCATCTGGGTGCCGGTTGCCGCCACGGTATGTCTACCGCCATTACACAAATGGGTGGCAGAAGGGTTCTATTGGTTACCGATGAGTTCCTGCTGCGAAGCGGAGTCGTGGAATCGTTTCTGGCACAGTTTCAGGCTGCCAGGCTCGAAACTGCGGTCTTCGACGGGGTACAACCGGATCCCACCGATCAGAACGTCGCGGCCGGAGTGGCCGCCTACGAGGCGCACGATGCCGACATCATTGTCGCCATCGGAGGCGGCAGCCCAATCGATGCGGCAAAGGTCATCGCAGTGGCGTCTAACAACCCGGGCAGTCTGGAACAATTCCAGGGCTATCATCGCATCGCACTGGCCGGACCGCCGGTGATTGCTGTTCCCACCACGGCTGGCACGGGGAGCGAGGCGACAATGGTTGCCGTTATCACCGACACCGTTCGCAACGTGAAGATGATGATGCTGGACAAACATCTGATGCCGCGTGCTGCCTTTGTGGACTTCGAACTGAGCATGAGCATGCCACGGAGCTTGACTGCTCACGTTGGAGTAGACACGCTGACCCACGGTATCGAAGCCTACGTATCGCGAAAGGCCAACGGGATGACCGACCCTCTGGCGTTGTCCTGTATCCGGCTTTGCGCGAAACACCTTCGGAACGCATGGCTTCAGCCGGACAATCGCAGGGCCCGGGAAGGCATGGCTCTGGCAGCACTTCACGGAGGAATGGCATTCACCAATAGCGGCCTTTGTCTCGTGCATGGCATGAGCCGGCCACTCGGGGCCATGTTTCATCTCGCACATGGCTTGTCGAATGCCATGCTACTGCCAACAGTAACGGAATTCTCTCTGAGCGGAAATGTTGCGCGTTATGCGGAAATCTCTCGATTTCTGGGAGCCGCAGCAGATGTCAATGACTCGACAGCAGCAGATGCTTTGATTGACTCACTACGAAGCCTCAATGGCGACCTTGAAGTGCCTACATTGGCGGAGAGCTTGCCGGGCAAAGAAGGGGATTTCTTTGCTGCAATTCCCAAGATGTCCCAGGACGCGCTCGCATCGGGAAGTCCTGGTAACAACCCAGTCGTAGCTGGCGGAGAAGAGATCGAGAACCTATATCGGAGAGTATGGTCCGGGGTAGTCTGAATCTTGTTTGCAGGCCTGCTGCCTGGCAAGCTCGACCTCAGAGAGCTCTATGTCGACTCTCAAACTTGAGCCTATATCAGGCAACGGACGAACGTTTTTGTCGCTGCCGGCGTGTAGAAAGCCGGAAAGGAAATCATTATGGCTCGCGACCCAACTGCGAGATCCATTGCCGTGCCGGCAGGTTCTCTTGCACGTGGAGCTTGCTTCCTAGGCTTTGATTTCCGCGAGCTGCTTCGTTGCAATGCCAACGGGGCGGTCGATCGGAATGCCGGCGCAGGCTAGCAGGGTGGTTAAGAGATCTCCCTGATTTCCTTTTGTGTCGGCGAAGAAGCGACCGGTTTTGAGTGAGCCGCCGCCTTTGCCGGCAATCACGAAGGGGAGGTTTTCACGGGTGTGCTGATTGCCGTCTTCGAGGCCCGAACCCCACATCATGATGCAGTTGTCGAGCAGGGTGCCATCGGCTTCGCGCAGATTGTGCATCTTCTTCACCATGTAGGCGAACTGCGCGATATTGAATGCGGTGATGCTGGCTACCTTGCGCACTTTTTCTTTTTCGTTCTGGTGATGGGTTTGCGAGTGGTGCTGATCGTTGAAGCCCAGTTCCGGATAGTTTGCGCCGTTTGGAGTGGAGCCGATGTAGGTGCTGACGCGAGTGGTGTCGGTCTGGAAGGCGAGTATGTTCAGGTCGCACATTACCTGCATGTATTCGCTGCGCTTTTCGCCTTCGGGGATCTTGATCTCGATCGGAGGCGAATCGGTGGCGTGACGTTTGGTTGTGCTCAGGCCGGCCTTCTCGAGGGCTGCTTCTTTCTGGCGATACTCGATGGCAGCGATGCGGCGTTCAACTGAGCGAACGCTGTCGAGGTATTCATCGAGCTTGCGTTGGTCGGTAACGGGCAAGGTGCGCCGCAGGTCTCTGGCTCCGCCCAGCACGATGTCGAGCAGGCTTCGATCGAGGTTGCTCATTGGTGACGATTTGGGTGTGCCGCCGACGCCCTCCTGTTTTTGGAAGAGACGGGAGAGAACATTGCGTGGATTTACTTCGGCCGGTACTGCCTGGGTGGGAGATCGATAACTGCAGTGCGAATAGTAGCCTTCGTTCAGACCTTCCTGGTTCTCCTTCCAGGTTTGGGGCATTGTCGCGAGCTCAAGCGAAGGCAGGGTGGTGAAGGCACCCAGGTGGTTGGCGGCAATCTGGTCTGCGGAGATGGCGATGTTGATCTCGTTGCGCCGCTCTGCTGCGGGCAAGATGGCAGTGAGCCAGGTGGAGAGTTCCAGTGCGTGGGGCGCGCCGTTGAATGGAGCGATCGGCACACCGGCAATCCCTTTGATCATCAGACACTGATCGAGCACTGGCCGTAACGATTCGATCGCGGGTGGCGGGGCGGAGCGGAAGCTCTCGGCGTCGGTGGGCCAGAACTGATCCATGATCACGCCGTGGGGCATGTACATAAAGCCAAGACGCACGGGCGGCTTGTAGGGTTTGCCCGCCGGCGCGTCGGCCCATCCCATAGTCTCAAGCAGCGGTAGCGAGAGCGAGACGCCCAGGCCTTTCAGGCAAGCTCTGCGGTGAATGGTTGCTTTTTTGCTCATGGGAGATCCTCTTTTCTTACAATTCGCCGGTGGGTAAAGGGATAGCTTGTAATCACCCCTTCGATGAGGGTTTGCATGCGGTAGCCGTCTTTGGCGATTTCCTGCATGAGGTTATCTACAACAATTTCGTCATAGCCTTCGAGACGGCGGCCGAGGGCATAGGCCATCAGTTTCTCCACGAGGTTGCGGGCAAGGGCGTCGGATCGTCCAGCGATGATCGTCTTTAGATCTTTTGGGCCAGAGAAACGCTTGCCCCCGGGAAGCTCGCCGGTGGCATCAATCGGTGTGCCGTTGCGGTCCTTCTCGCGCCATTGCCCGATGGCATCGAAGTTTTCGAGGCCAAAGCCGATCGGGTCGAGGATCTTATGGCAATTGGCACAGACGGGATTGGTGCGGTGTAGTTCGGTGCGCTGACGAACGGTCAGGTTTGCGACGCTCTTCTGGTCTTGTTCATCGAGAGCCGGAACATTCGGCGGAGCGGCCGGGACGTGCTCGCCGAGGAGTTGTTCGAGTACCCAGATTCCGCGTTTTACCGGGCTGGTGCGGTTGGGAAATGAGGTTGCGGCGAGGATGCCTGGCATACCCAGCACTCCGCCGCGATTGCTATCGGTCAGCGCGACCTTTCGCATGGCGGGGCCTTTGACGGTTTTCTCGAGACCGTAGATAGACGCGAGGCTTGCGTTGAGATAAGTGTAATCGCCATCCACAAAACTGAGGACGGATTTGTTTTCGCGCACGATGCTCTCAAAGAAGAGGCGTACTTCGTTGTACATCGCCTGGCGCAGCTGCGCAGTCATTTGCGGGAAGAGAGTGGGATCAAAGACCTGCCGCTCGAGGCCTCCAACGCTCAGCCACTGTGCGCCGAAGCCGTCAAACAAGGCGCGGGAACGGCGATCGGCTAGTAGGCGCTTCACTTGTGCCTTGAGGATTGCTGGCTCGTGCAGCGTTCCTTTGGCGGCCAGTGCCATGAGTTCGTCGTCTGGCATCGTGGCCCATAACAGATACGACAGGCGCGAGGCGAGTTGATAATCCTCCAGCGGAACAATGCCGGTGCTTGATGCGGCTTCGGCTCCTGGAGTGATGAAGAGGAATTGAGGGGAGACCAGGACAGCCTTGAGCATCAGGTGGAGCGACTGCGAGTGGGCTAACTTGTTCTGCCGCCCCAGGTTGTAGGCAGCCACAAGAACGTCCAGTTCTGCCTCAGTGGGGGGGCGGCGGTAGGCTTTAGAGGCTAATGACCGGGCGACTTGCCTTGGGTTGACCGCCTGTGCGCCAAACAGTTTTCGCTGCAGCCTGGTTGGAGCCGAGCCTGCGGGCGCTATGATCTGGCCCAGCACCTTATCGGCGATCTTCAGATACTGTTCGAGCTGGAGGGGAGAGAGCGAATTGAGATAGCCCTCGCCGCTGACTTCATCCGGCAGTGTGTCAACGATCGAAGGCTCGACGCCGAAGAGATCCCGTAAGGTGTTGCCGAATTCGGTTTTGGTCAAGCGACGGATGACGAAGGGCCCGGGATCCTGCTGGCTGAGGTACTTCAGTTTGGTCATCCAATCGACGAACATGAGCCGATCTGCGTCGCTGGGCTGGGGCGCATTCTTGGGCGGCATGTCATGCGCCTTGATTCTGGCGGCGGCTTTCTTCCACTGGTCGGTGAAGGCAGCGTGGCCAGGGCTATTGAGGGCAGGTGAGAAATTGACGCCTGCCTGGGTGGGCCGCCGGTTCTGATGACAGGGCAGACAGTAGGTGGTGACAAAGGGCGTTACGCGGCTCTTGAAGTAGGCTTGGGCGTCGGCCTTGAGAGGGTCAGTTTCAGCGGCCAGGGAGCAAGCAGGGGCTAGCAGGCACAGCAAAGCAGGCATCAGTAATGCGCGACGAATATCGACAGGTGCAGCCATGCTAAAAAAATCTCACCCTTAACTTATCACGAGGGCAGATGCAGTTCAGGCTAGGTTCTGCAGAACCCTGCTGCTTGCCCCATTGGCGGCTGCAGCCACGAGGAGCGGACTTGATTGGGCGAGTATCGGGCGGCAGCGGCGTGGATATGCTGGTACCAATTCAGCGCGGGTTCTTCCTCGTTGGCCACCAGTTCGTCATAGACAGACTTACACAGAGCCAAAAATGCAGCGTAATCACGAGAAATCCAATCAGCGGCCAAGTCGGGCAAAGGCGCCTGATTCAGATTCCCCCATGACCAGTCTTTGGGAAAGCCGTACTGCAAAGGAGAAACGCGCCCACTTGTCTCGATGACCAGGGGAGCGACCACATCGGCCACCATTTGGTCTAAACACAAACTCGCTTCGCGCACGAATACCCTTGTTGGATGTTCCAAAAGGGCAGGGATTGTGGCGAGATCGATCTGCACAACGATCTTGTCCGCGTACAGTTCTTTAATCCGCAGAGCCTCGATCAAGCCAGCGGCATTTTCTTCGCCATCGGGGATGGAATCGGTGAGGGTCTCGGTAGCCCGGCCCACGGGTTCCAACGGATGGAGCTGTAGCAGACTCGCTCCCTGTTCCACCGCGAACCGCGCCACCCAATCGAGCTCATGCGCGTTGTGGAAAGTGAGAGTAAAGATAAAGCCAAAAGGAATTCCGGAAGCCCGTAGCCCCTCAAGCTTCGTGCTCATATCTACAAATGCACGCGGGGAGGCCCGCATCAGATTATGAGATTCTGGCTCGCCATCGAGACTAATCGCTACCAGGTTACAGTCGGGTTTGAGCCACTCAAGGTGGCGTTCATCCAGCAGCATGCCGTTGGTGGTGACAGTGGTAACCAAGCCGACAGAACGTGCGAGCTTGAGTAGCTCGGGAAGGTGGGGGTAAAGCAATGGCTCCCCCCCTGAAACCGACATCACCTGGTAACCCAAAGCTGCAGCATCCGGGACAACCCGCCGGATTACTTCAATGTCCAATTGCTCTGAGGCATTAGGGCCCGATTGAGAATAGCAATGGAGGCATTGCAGATTGCAACGTCTAGTCGGATGTATTTGAAGCGAGGGGTACTTACCTGCTGGCCCCTGCATAAATTACTAGGTACGAGCAGTGAACTTAATCTGTACGAGATCCGGGCGCGGCGTACCGTGGATCAGCACGTTCAGATCGCGTAACTCTTTCAGCTTCGTCAGCACAGCCAAAGTCGTTCTGAAATTATCTGCAGGGAGTTGAATGGTGCCGGTGACGAGTTCTGGACCAGGCTGACCCAGTTCGTGCCAATCGATGATCTTCACATCCTTAAGCTTTGCCTTAAGTCCGGCCGCTGCCGGGCTTAACTTAGCTGAGCCGCGACCCGCAGGTTTTGTTGCCATTTTG
>JAPKYY010000300.1 GCA_026394095.1 Acidobacteriota bacterium
AGCCGCAGTCATCGCCCGCTTCGGCAAAGTGCAGATCCTCGTCAACAATGCCGGCATGAACCTGCGCAAGAAGATCCACGAATTCACCCTCGAAGAATGGATGCGCGTCACCAACACCAACCTCACCAGCGTCTTTCTGATGTGCCGGGCCTTCGTGCCGCACATGAAGGGCCAGGGCTACGGCCGCATCATCAACATGACCTCGATCATGGCCCACGTCTCACTGCCAGAGCGTACCGCCTATTCCAGCACCAAAGCCGCACTGCTCGGCCTCACCAAATCGCTCGCAATGGAACTCGCTCCCGACAACATCACCGTTGTAGGCATCTCCCCCGGCCCCTTCCTCACCGTAATGAATCTCGCCATCTCGAACGACGCCGAAAAGAACGCCATGTTCCTGTCCAAGATCCCGGTCGGCCGGTGGGGCAAGGTGGAAGAAATCGGCTCCCTCGCTGCCTACATCTGCTCAGATGCCGCAGGCTTCATCACCGGTACCGACATCCTGATCGACGGAGGTTGGTGTGCGTCTTAGTGCAGTCCTTTTTCTTTCTCTCTTCTTGCTCGCAAGCTGCAACCAATCGAAGAAACGTCTGATCGGCGTAGTGCCAAAGGCAACATCCCACGTCTTCTGGGTAGCTGTCGAAAAAGGCGCCAAAGCCGCAGCCAAAGAGTTTCAGGTCGACATCGAATGGAATGGCGCCCCGTCAGAAACCGAATACGCAAGACAAATTCAGATCGTCGATTCGATGATCAATCGCAAAGTCGATGGCCTCGCCGTAGCCGCAACCGAACGCCGGGCGCTAGTGGCCAGCGTCGATCGCGCCATGAAGCAGGGCATCCCCGTCACCATCTTTGATAGCGGCATCGAAGGTGAAAACTACACCAGCTACGTCGCCACCAACAACTACGAAGGCGGTCAGCTAGGCGCAAGAGCCATGGCCAAGCTCATCGGCGGCAAGGGCGAAGTAGGTCTTATCCTGCACGCTCCAGGCAGCGCTTCCACAATGGACCGCGAACGCGGCTTCACCGACGTGATCGAAAAGGAATTCCCCGAGATCAAGATCGTAGCCACGCAATACGGCATGGCCGATCGATCCAAGGCCCGCGCCGGTGCTGAAAACATCCTCACCGCACATCCCAACCTGAGCGGCTTCTTCGGGTCGTCAGAACCCTCCACCACCGGAGCCTCGCTCGCCGTCAAGGCACGCGGCCTCGCAGGCAAAGTCAAGGTGGTTGCCTTTGATGCCTCAGACAATCTCGTTGAAGATATGAAGGCGGGCGCAATCCAGGCGATGGTCGTACAGGACCCCTTCCAGATGGGCTACCAAACCGTAAAAACCCTGGTAGACAAACTCGACGGCAAGACGCCCCCCAAGCGGATTGACCTTTCCGCAAAGGTGATCTTTGCCGACGAGGTATCCAAGCCCGAAAACCAGCGCCTGCTCTCGCCGGAGCTCAAGTAAATGCCCGTAGTTGACGCCTCGCAACTCAGAGAGCTTTGTTCCAGATTGCTCGAAGGCGTAGGCGTCAACTTAAGCGAAGCAAATTTTGCCGCAACTGCATTGGTTGCATCCAACCTCCGCGGCGTAGATTCCCACGGCGTCGCCCTCATGCGCTACTACCTCGAACAACTCGAGTGCGGCGACATGGAGCCGCAAGGCGACCCGGAATTACTCCACAACTCAGGCTGCACAGCTCTGGTTGATGGGCACAACGCCCTCGGCCAGATCGTAGCCAGGTTCTGTTGCGACCGGGCAATTTCTCTCGCAATGGATCACGGCTGCGGAATCGTCTCAGCCCGGCACTCCAACCACTTTGGAGCTGCTGCCTATTGGGTGCAGCGGCTCAATGCAGCTGGCTTCATCGGCATTGTGCTCTGCAACGCCTCCCCTGCTGTCGCGCCCTGGCAAGGCAAAGACACAACCACCGTCGCCGCCAACAAGATCTTCAACGCCTACAGTGCGGGTAAGCCAGAGGTACCGGCAGGCTGGGCACTAAACAGCGATGGCGTACCGACAACAGACACTGTGGAAGCCTATAAGGGCCTGCTCAATCCGCTCGGTGGCTATAAGGGATCAGGCCTCGCTGTAATGGTTGAGATGTTGTGCGGAGTTCTCTCAGGCGGCGCAATGTCGAACGAACTGGGCGGCATTCGCTTTCGCGGCGCACCGGTAGACGTAAGTCAGTTTTACCTGGCCCTCGATCCCAAGTGCTTTCTCGATCCCGGCGAGTACGAAGCCCGCGCCGTAAAGATGACGCAGAAGCTCAAAGAAGTGCAGCCAGCCAGCGGCTATGACGAAGTCCTGGTTGCAGGCGAGCCTGAGTTACGAAGCGAAGCAAAACGCCGTAAAGAAGGCATTCCGCTGGCCGACGACACCTGGCACAGCCTGTCGGAATGGGCCAACAAACTCAATGTGCCGCTGCCGCTTTAGGCTTTGTCAAACTTCGCCCCTTGCGCCGGAGTCATGCTGGGATTCTTGAACTGAATCCCCATATAGCTGGTAAGCCTCGGGAACACATCCGTATTCCGCACCAGTCCCTCAAAGGGCAAGCTCCCCGGGCCAGTCGAGGTGATCGTTGTGTATTCCCCGGTATGCGTCATGCCGGTATAGGCAACCCCATAATGGTTACTCAGCACCAGACACAGAACACCCAAAGTCTTATCCTGAAGCTGGTTGATTGAAATGCCCTTCTGCCCGGCAGCCGAGGCTGCAACCCATCCCGCTTCCTGTGGCGTAAGCACGATCCCGCGCTGCGCTTCAATCACTTCACGCACACGTGCCGCCGTAGGCTTCGTGCCCAGCAACTGGCTGATCGTACTAAACGAACTCTTGGCCTTCACAATTCGCTCGAAACACTTGCCCGAATCCACATACTCAAGACCCATACCGTTCAGCCCGGGGCTCGAATTGCCGTGGTCACTCGTGGTGATCACCAGCGTGTCACCCCGGCGAGCGGCGTAATCGAGGCAGACACCGAGCGCATCGTCGTACGCAAGTTGATCCCAGAGCTGCCCGGCAATATCGTTGTCGTGGGCGGCATGGTCCACACGCGCACCTTCCACCTGCATGATGAAGCCCTTGGGCGACGAATTCGACAGCGCATCGAGCGTAAAGCTCGTCATCTCGGCAAGGGTCGGAACATCCACCTTATCGATCGTGTAAGGAATATGGGAATCAGAGAAAAGTCCCAGAACGGGCTTAGCCTTTGAAGCAGC
>JAPKYY010000271.1 GCA_026394095.1 Acidobacteriota bacterium
AGGCATCGTCTTCGTTTGAGCGCAGGGGGACGGCAATCGCCGGAAGTAGAAGTGTGGGTGAAGTAACGAAAGGTAGGAAATGGCGGAGAGAGAGGGATTCGAACCCTCGGTAGCGCTTTAAGGCACTACGACGGTTTAGCAAACCGCTCCTTTCGACCACTCAGGCATCTCTCCGCACTGTGGCCGTTACTCTTTGCATATTAGCATGGAGCAGAGGCTTAGAAAAATGCTCATTCGAATTCCGCAGGGTTGGAAGATTCCTGAAGGGCAGGCAACGAGCGAATCTGTCTACCTGAATCGACGCCAAATTCTTGCGGCAATGGCGCTTCCGTCGATATTGCCGGCTGCTACTCGCAACCCTCAATTTACCCTCGACCGACCTTTGACTGAAGAGTGGGCCGCAACCAGCTACAACAACTATTACGAGTTCTCGACCAATAAGCAGGAGATTCGAACGCTTGCCAAGGGCTTCAAGCCGAGGCCCTGGACGGTTGAGATTGCCGGGGCGTGTGCGAAGCCGCAGGTGTGGTCGATTGAAGATCTTGAGACGAAGATGCCGATTGAGGAACGGCTTTATCGCCACCGCTGTGTTGAGGCCTGGGCGATGGCTGTGCCGTGGATGGGGTTTCCGCTGTCGGAGTTGATTCGACGTGCCGAGCCGCAGGCTGGGGCCAAGTATGTGCGGTTTATTTCGGTAAACCGTCCTGATGAGATGCCGGGGATCCGGTACTCGGGGAATTATCCTTGGCCCTACTACGAAGGGCTTCGGATGGATGAGGCGATGAACCCGCTGGCGTTTTTGGTGACAGGTATTTACGGCAAGCCGCTGCCGAATCAGAATGGGGCGCCGCTGCGTTTGGCGCTTCCGTGGAAGTATGGCTTTAAGAGTGCGAAGGCGATTGTGCGGATTGAACTTGTGAGCCAGCAACCAGAGACATTCTGGAACAAGGCTGTGCCTAACGAGTACGGATTCTTTGCCAATGTGAACCCGAAAAGACCGCATCCGAGGTGGAGTCAGGCTGTTGAGCAGTTGATTCCGAACATGGAGCGGGTTGCCACCAAAGCCTATAACGGCTACGAAAAGTGGGTGGCTGGAATGTACAACGGTACAGAAATCTGAAATAATTTCTAGCGAAGGAGCTTTTATGCGTCGCCGCGATCTCATCACCAGCTATAGCCTTATGGTTCTTGCGGACCAGATTCCACCTGCTCAGGCGCAGACGATTACGCCGGAGATGCGCAAGCAGTTTGACCGCATCGCGCCGCCGTCGAAGGACTTGCAGTCTGC
Organism: Acidobacteriota bacterium; assembly: GCA_026394095.1. GTDB lineage: Bacteria > Acidobacteriota > Terriglobia > Bryobacterales > Bryobacteraceae > Bryobacter. Next base: position 1,289 of record JAPKYY010000271.1, read on the forward strand.
TTCAGCAATTCATGAGCCGCACATGTCGCTGGTGAATCTGGAGTGCGACGTTTTCATCGCTGGTGGCGGAGTGGCTGGGGTTTGCGCTGCGATCTCTGCGGCGCGGCATGGGGCCAAGGTAGTTTTGGTGCAGGATCGTTCGCGTCTTGGTGGCAACTCTTCGAGCGAAGTGAAGATGCATATTGTTGGTGCGGACTCTCATCGAGGCCGGCCGGGCTGGCGCGAGAGTGGGCTGATTGAAGAGCTTCGTCTTGAAGATGCTGTCAACAACCCGCAGCGTTGCTGGGAGATGTGGGACTTTATTCTGTACGACAAGGTGGTGAGTGAGCCCAACATCACCTTGCTGCTCGAAACCATCGTCTACAAGGCTGTCGTCAAGGACGACCGGATCACGGAAGTACACGCCCGTTGCGATAAGAGCGAGATGATTTACCGGGTGCAGTCGAAGGTGTTTGTCGATTCTACTGGCGACTCGCGACTGGCCCTTGAATCTGGTGCCAGCTTCCGCATGGGCCGTGAATCGCGTGCTGAGTTTAACGAGAGTCTTGCTCCCGAGAAGCCCGACCTTGAGACTCTCGGCAGTTCGATTCTTTTCACATCGCGCCTGTACAACAAGCCGATGCCGTTCAAGCCACCGACATGGGCTCGCAAAGTAACGGCCGACACGCTGCGCTTTCGCAAGGTGGACCAGTGGGATTACGGCTAT
>JAPKYY010001014.1 GCA_026394095.1 Acidobacteriota bacterium
CAGTCTCAAAGGCTTCTGCAAAACTCAGCTTCTGACCTTCCATCAACAAGCGCGTCCGCTCCAGCGGCATAAATGCAGAGTGGCCCTCATTCATGTGGAAGACATTCGGCTTCAGACCCATCGCCCTCAAAGCGCGCAAGCCACCGATTCCCAGAACAATCTCCTGCCGGATACGAGTGTGCGAATCCCCGCCATAGAGTTGATCGGTAATGTCGCGGTATTCCTGGGTTGTGTTCTGAGGGATGTTGGTATCCATCAGATAGAGCTTCACTCGGCCAACCATCATCTGCCACACCTTGATCGACACTACCCCGCCAGGCATTGTGACCTTGACAATCAACTCAGTCCCGTCGTCCTTCAGCACCGGCAGAACCGGTAACTGATAAAAGTCGTTTACCGGGGTGCGTTCCTGCTGCCAGCCATCGGAATTCAAACTCTGTTGAAAGTATCCTTTTTGGTACAGAAGACCAACACCAACCAGAGGATAATTTTCATCGCTGGAGGATTTCATGTGGTCGCCGCTCAAAACACCCAAGCCACCGGAGTAAATCGGCATGCACTCTGCCAGGCCGTACTCCATCGAAAAGTAGGCGATCAAACGATCATCGCTGTAAGCAGGGGGAGCCTGCATGTAGCTGTCAAAGCGCTCACAGGCGCGTTTGTAAACAGCAAGGTAACGGGGATCTGCGGCCGCCTTGGCCAGCGTCTCAGGCTGCAACCGGCTCAACATCAACACAGGATTATGGCTCTCGCGCCAAAGCACTGGGTCCAGACGGCGAAACAACGCCCGTAACTGATGATCCCAACTCCAAAGCACATTAGTAGCAATTTCGGGTAACCGGCTCAAAGCGGGCGGCAAGGTAGGACGGACAAGAAACTCTGAGATAGGCTGAATTTGAAATGGCATTTGTATAAGTTAGACCTGAGTGAGAATTGAAGCTGTTGAAGAACAGCTTAAACAGCTTTAGTCGATTCGGATAAATATAGCGACAATAGATCGCACATTCTTAACATGTTTGAGTTAAGATACTGCATATGAAATTGAGCGCGCAAGAAGAGTACGGACTTCGTTGTCTGCTCCAAATGGCAAGCCGTGGCGACGAGGCTAGCCTCAGTATACCGGAGATCAGCCGCGCTGAAGGACTCTCAGTACCAAACGTTGCCAAGCTGATGCGACTGCTGCGCATTGCAGGATTTGTGAAGAGTGTGCGCGGACAGTCCGGTGGCTACAGTCTGGCCAAACCTGCATCTGCAATCCTGGTCGGCGAAGTACTCGAAGCTCTCGGTGGCAAACTTTTTGGCGAAAAATTCTGTGGCCGCCATTCTGGCCTTGAATCCGCCTGCGTTCACAACACCGACTGCAGCATGCGGGCATTGTGGATTGGCTTGCAACACATGCTGGAAAAGGTTTTGTTCCGCACCACCCTGGCCGAACTGATGCAGAAAGAATCTGTAATGCACGACATGCTCGAATCCCGGCATGGCGCATTGATTCTGCCTCAGCCCGCCAACAGCACGACTGCTCACGCCTAGTCCTCACGGATGCGTAACAATGAGTGCTGAGCATGCACTCGCCTCGACTCACCACTTCACGCCTGGGGTCCTTTCTTGCATCCCGCTGGATGCTTTATGGTCCGGTTCTGTTCTTAACCGCCCTGATCGGCGGAGCGGGTTGGTACGGTTATCAGGAATACCAGCGGCGCTCACTGGCAGCCATCGAAGCCGCGAAACCAAAGCCCTTGCCAGAACCTCTGGCTCAAACCTATACCGGTAAGATCCGCGCCCGCAATACCGTCTTGATTCCTGCTCCCATCTACGGCACGCTTGAATCCGTTGAAGTCGCCGATGGCGACGAGGTCTTTGAAGGCCAGTTGCTCGGCAAGATTCAGAACACCGCAGTTGAGAGCCAGAAACAGAAGACCGAAGAAGATCTCGACCGCGCCC
>JAPKYY010000340.1 GCA_026394095.1 Acidobacteriota bacterium
TTGAGCGGAGGCAGCACTGCGGTCTTGTACTCCACCAGATCGCGAAAAAGACCTTGAATCCCGGCCCACTGCACGGCGGGGAAGAGCGGGGAATTGCGATCAATGTCTGATGTATAGATGGTGGCTTGCTTCTGCTGGTGCAGCATCGCCTGAAGCTTCGGCAGCGAGACAGCGCGCGTGTCGCCCGTCTTCAGCGCCAGGTGTGCGGCAAGCCCGGCGGCGTGCCCAAGCGCAGTCCAGGTGGGTTCAAGACGCAGAGCAGAGTACCCGACATGTGAGGCAGAGATGGCCACCGGCACCAGAAGGTTCGATAGGGTTCGCGGCAGAATCGTGCCGTAAGGAACCATGAACGGCGCGGGGCCAAAAGAAAAATCACCCTCAACCAGATGCGGGTAAAGTGGGCCTGCCGGATTGTGGCCATGAGAATTCAGTGCGTAATCGCCCATCGCAATCGCATCCTTATGGACGTGTGCCCGCACACTGCCCGGGGCAGGCATCGTGTCGTGTTCGGTGAAGATCCGATCCCCCAGAATACGGCGAGCCTCCCGCACATAGAGAGCAGGCGGCAAGTGTTGGGTAGCTAGGAATTCGTCCTTTGCAAGGCCCCATTCGTTCGCTTTGTCGCGGATCGCCTGCGGCACTTCATCATCGTTCTGCAGGAAGTAAATCAGGCCGATGTTATGCGTAAGGTGCCGGTCAAAGATCCGCTGGCGCGTCTTCTCGTCTCCGTCGGCCCAGCCTTGATTTTCACCTGGCAAAGACAAGCGAACAACCGCCTGCTTGATGTCATTCATGTCGGATTTCTCGTTGGGGATGTACGTGAGCCGCAGGATGCCCGAATGATCTTCGGTGTAGATTTCCTTGATTCGCCCGGACTGCAAATAGGGAATCAGCTTGGTAAATTCCTGACGATTGTAGTTGGCGGGTCTGGGGACGGGAACTCGGTTGGAAGCCCGCTTGGTCATGATGATTCGAAAGTTGGCGCATTGCTCCCCTGCGTCTGCCGCACCGGTGGAACCCGGCAGAATTCGGCCCTGATCAAAGAAGATCACCCCGGCGAATCGCTCGCCGTATTCGCGGGTGGATTCCCTGTCCGTGCGATACGGAGCCTTGGCTGCCGCGGCAAGGTCGCCCTCATAGGTAGCGTCAATCCAAACCTTTGCTTTGATCCTAAGTGGGGCTATTGAGGTACGAAAGCTAGCCTCTTCGATGCGCGTCGAATTTCGTTTCGCCGACAACAAGTAATGCTCCATCAACACGGTGAGCGTCTTTTGCTCCGCCACCATCTCGCGCAAGATCTTGTCCGACACATGTGGCTCAGTGAGCGCACCAAAGAAGTTGTCTGTTACCTGCTTGGAGTCTTTGCCGTAAGTTGCGATGTAGTAAGCATGGGCGCGGTCCATGTATTCGCGATAAAAGCCCGTCACCGCCTCCAGCGTGCGGAAGTCCGTATTGGACAGCCCTCCCGTAAGCATCGAAGATCACTGCCGTCCAGGCCGGCCGGGTCAACACGGGATCGAGCAACGCCACCAGCCCAAAGCTGCTGTCAAACACCGCAAGCTTCATCGGCAACGCCTCCGCTTCTCGAACCTCAACTCCAGCCTTGGCATATTCGTTCAACCGCTTTCGGTGCGGCGCATCGAGTGCCCCTTTTTCGATGATCAACCGAATCTTGACCCCAGCCTCAAGAGCCTTCTTCACCAGCACTTCATCCAGAGGATCAACCGCATAGGGCGGCTTTGAGAACTCGATGTATTCCTGCCGCACGTCCTTCAGCATTTTGCGGTAGTGATTCGCCGTCTGGCTTGGGTCAGAGACGATACGCAAATAGTCCAGCGTGCCACGGCTTCCCTGGGCGGGGGCATAAGAATTCGCCAGATCTTCAGCCAGCGACATTGCATTTCGGCTCTGCTCTTCGAGTTCGTGTCTGTAATTCTCTTCTCGCCGGTTCAGGTACCCACGCAGGGCCAGAGCAGGTTCTACGGCGCTAAATAGCTTGGTTTTTTCCTGAACCACGCTCGCAAAGCCCTTCTCCACCAGCGAATCCAGAACTTCGTAAATCTTCTGCCGCGGCACCTGAGCCCTCGCGGCCAGCTCTAAAGCTTTGAATCTTGAGTGGCCGAGCAGCACCAAATAAGCACGCGACTCATACGCATTTAGTCCAATTTGTTGGAGACGGCGCCAGTAGCGCTGATAATCCGTCCCGGATAGTTCTCGCGACATCTAATTGAAAGAAAGGTACCACGCTAAGCTTAGGTTTCGGCATCATGAAAACACTTCCTTCGAATTTCGGTGAACTCAAGACCAGTGAATGGGCAGCGCCGGAGCGGCGCGGACGCAGCGTCAAAGACGAAATCCGGGCAAATCTGCTCGCGAAGCTGCGCCAGGGCGGGGAACTCTTTCCCGGCGTAATGGGCTATGAAGACAGCGTTGTCCCCCAAGTCGTCAACGCCCTCCTTAGCCGCCACAACTTCATCCTGCTGGGCCTCCGCGGCCAGGCCAAGACCCGTCTCATCCGCATGCTTACCAGCCTGCTAGACGAGCAAGTCCCTTTCATCACAGGCAGCGAAATCCGTGACAACCCCTTCCATCCGCTCACGAAGTTCGGTCGACGGACGATGGAAGAACACGGCGACGCCACGCCCATTTCCTGGATGGATCGAAAGCACCGCTACGTCGAAAAACTCGCCACCCCCGACGTCACCATTGCCGACATGATCGGAGACATCGACCCAATCAAGGCCGCCAAGCGTGGCATGGACATCGCCGACGAAGAAAACATCCACTATGGTTTGTTGCCACGAGCCAATCGCGGCATCTTTGCTGTCAATGAACTTCCCGATCTCGCCGGCAAGATTCAGGTCGGCCTCTTCAACATCCTCCAGGAAGGCGACGTGCAGATCAAGGGATACCCGGTGCGCCTCGAACTTGACGTGATGCTCGTCTTCACCGCCAACCCGGAAGACTACACCGCCCGCGGCAAGATCATCACACCCCTCAAAGACCGCATCGGCAGCGAGATCCGCACCCACTACCCCTTCACACTGGTTCGCGGCATCGAAATCACCGCTCAGGAAGCCTGGGTCAATCGTGACGGCGGCGTCAACACCGAAATGCCAGATTACATGC
>JAPKYY010000891.1 GCA_026394095.1 Acidobacteriota bacterium
GATCGCGGTGCCGCCAACGGCTCTGCACAGCTCTTTCTCGACATGAACAGAGGCGGAGGCGTCGTAGAACTCCACCTCTTCCAGCGCGGCCGCCACGGCTTTGGCTCCGCCTACACCAGCCCCGAATACGGCCACTGGATGGACATCCTTAAGCACTTCCTCGACCTAAACAAGTTCTTCGGGAGCAAAAAGTAAATGCTACCTCTCGTTCTCTTATTGACTCTCGCTCAAGCGAAAACAACGAATGACGGCTTCGGAGAAATGATCCTGATCCCGGCCGGCTCCTTCAAGATGGGTGACAACTTTGGCGACGGAGAATCCCGCGAGCGCCCCGTCCACACCGTCGACCTCGACGCCTTCTACATCGCCAAGTTCGAAGTCACCAACGCCGACTGGCGTAAGTTCCGCGACGACCCCGGCTACAACGACCCCAAGTTCTGGCCCGAAGGCCGCGTCATGCCCAAAGACCAGATTCCCTATTGGACTCAAGCCAACAACCACGGCGGCGCAACCCCGGGCTCGGACAAATATCCCGTCCTAGGCGTCAACTGGGACGGCGCCACCGCCTACTGCAATTGGCTCAGCGCCAAAACCGGCAAGAAGTACCGCCTCCCAACCGAAGCCGAATGGGAAAAAGCAGCCCGTGGCACCAAACAAACCCGCTTCCCCTGGGGCAATGAAATCACCCACGAATACGCCAACTACGTCGGCAAGCAACAATTCGACACCGGCATGGAAGTCGGCTCTTTCCCCAAAGGCGCCAGCCCCTACGGCGTCATGGACATGGCCGGCAATGTAATGGAATGGTGCAGCGATTGGTACAGTCGCGATTACTATCAAACCAGCCCCAAGAAGAACCCCAAAGGCCCCGCAACAGGCGCTTACCGCGTCCTCCGCGGCCCCGGCTTCTTCTTCGAGCCCCTCGACAATCGCAGCTACGCCCGCTCCGGTGCATGGCCCAGCTTCCAGGCCTATCGCATGGTGGGCTTCAGAGTCGCCCGCGATCAGTAAGACGGTTTCACCGCACCGGCAACTCGATCGCACTGCTTCCAACGCCGCCAACGAAGACCTGCAACATCTTGCGGCCACTCACCGCAGGAACCCTGAGATTTACCTGATTCAGACCCCAGAAGCCGGGCGCAAGCCCGGCAAAGTATACGTCCGCAATTTGCCCATCCACTGTCGCACTCACCACACCCTCTGCGATCGACAGTGGCACTAATCTTGCGGGTTGCCCATAAACAGGCGCATCTTTCATCTTTCCCAACCCCGTACCAAACACGACGATCCATTCGCCAGGCAGAGCCGGCCGGCCTTCATCCACAAGGCTGCCATCCGCATGTAATGCCGACACAATCTCTCGCCCGCCTAACTTCCACGAAAACAGTGCAGGGGCCACAGCCTTCGACTCAAAGGCAACACTGGATTCCCCCAGACTGGTTCTTGCAATCAACCTGGCAGCACCAGCCGTTTCATAAGGCAATACCGCATTCACCTGCGTGGGCGACGCATAGAGCAGCGCTACATCTTTCCCGTCCAGACTCAACTTCGTGCCGCCAAGCTCGAGGGGCAAATTCTGGCCACTAGCCACCATCTCCCCTGCTGAAAGATTCCAACCAAACAACGAGACCAAGCCCCCAGGGGCATAAGATGCACTGAACGTTGCCGCATTGAACAATGCGGGCTCCACCATCATCGGCGCAGAAGACAGGATCCATGTATCTTTCACGGCTCCAACTGCGTCCACCATTTCAATCTTCAATCGCAAGCGGTCCACATCCACTCGCAAATAATGTGAGCCTCCGGTCGAAGCACTGACAAATCCCGCCTCGCCCGGAGGATAGAACTGCGAACCGCCACCACCAGTAGTTACATATACAGTTCCGCCCGGGTCGCCAACAAAGACCTGGCCGCGCCTGGACTTCGTTCGCTGATAAATATGCTCGTGCCCTGCAAGCAACAACTGAACGCCATTTCGCTCCAAAATTGGAGTTACATACTGCGCCACCATTGCACACAGCGCATCTTGCAGCTTATCCGGCGTTGTCGGAAACGGCGGATGATGTACCATTACAATCCTCCACGGCTGTCGTGTCCGCTTGAGATCCTCATCGAGCCAACGCAACATTTCCCCACGCCCCGCCACAGCTTCTTTGAGCGAAGTATTGCTATCGATGACGCTAAAATGAGCCGGGCCCCAATCAAACGAATAATAGCGGCCTCGCCCGGCTGCATCCACATTGCCTGCAGGCACACTAAAGTAAGATCGATACGCTAGTGCATCTTGAAACTCGTAATCGTGATTTCCTGGGACAGGAAACACCGTCATCCTAGCCAGCATTTGCGGATAGACCCAGAAGAACGTCTCCGCAAATTGGGTAAAGTTCCCTTGCCAATAAGCGATATCTCCAACGTGCGCGACAAAGCCTGCCTCCTCAGCAACTAATCGCTTGGCTAGCGCCCTCTGCGGCTCGCCTCCATCCCCGCTATCGCCAAACACGAGGAAACGAAATGCTCCGTCCCCAGCGCTATGAAATG
>JAPKYY010000883.1 GCA_026394095.1 Acidobacteriota bacterium
TTCAATGATTCGCACGCCACCTGGGTAAACGGCGGTTGGGGTGGCGACATCGTCGGCATCTCTTCCATCGACAATTGGGACGCCAGTGAGAACGAAACTCGTGCCTACTTCAACTTCGAAAACGAGCGCTTCTATCGATTCCGCATTGAGGTCAAGGCCGCTACTATCCGCGCCTGGATCGACGACAAACTCGTGGTGGATCTGAAAATCAACAACCGCACCATCTCATTAAGAAGGGGCATGGATGTCACCACGCCCCTCAGTCTTTTCAGCTACAACTCGGCCTCGTCGATTCGCAAGATCGAATACCGCCTGCTACCTACCCGTTAAGCTTCCAGTTCGGGCGATAATCCCGACGCAGATAATCATTGGCTTCGTTCGAATTGGTCACCCGGCCACTAGCCCCGTCATAGGTCAGCTTCTTCCCTGCACGATGAGCCACAAGCCCGAGCAACATCTGCTCGATCATCGTGCCGGCATAGTCGAAGTCGCAATTGGTCTTGGTGCTCGTCCCGTTCACTGCGTTATTAAGACGGCCCTTGCAAGCCTCAAGCCACTCCACCTGGAAAATATCGGGGGCAGATTGCGGCTTCCCTGCCAGAATGCTCTCAACGTTTGGATTGGGCAAACCCAGGGCAGCAGGCAAGCCATTCTCCAGCTTCTGAATGTCCGCCCAGCCCGTTTTGCCCGGAGCCTGGTTGGGCATTGCCGTAAAGCCCTTCGGCAGCGGAGGTGGCGGTCCAGCCGGCCTTCTCGGCGGTACACCCTGCGTTACCTGCCCAGTACCGCCAATCAACGGAATCAAATCCGACTTGGCTCTCTTCTTGTAATAGGTAAAATCGCCATCATCGTTATTCGGAATGATCACGCGAGTCGTGAAGTCGGCAAAGATGCTGCCCTTGGTTCCTTCAAAGATCGCGCCGTTTCCAACGCGAGACAGGTCGATGTAGCCCTTGGGAGCATCAGGCTTCAGCCCACCCTGATACCAGACCACTTCAATCGGCCCACGCCAGGAATTCGCCGGATGCTCAAAGTGAGCCTTCAGCTTCACCGGGCAGATTTCAGGATGATACTTGTCGCTCACGTCGGTATCAATGTCAATCGAAGACGGTGCACCGGCATCGATCACATTCCAAACCAGGTCCATCGTGTGCGCACCCATATCGCCCATCTGCCCCACACCAAAATCACGATACATATTCCAGAAGAGGCAATTCAGACCATTCGATCCACCAAAATATTGAGCACTATAGGGATGGTAAGGCGACGGCCCAATCCACTGTTCGTAGTGCAACTCTGCCGGCGGATTCCCTTCCCCCTTCGGATAACCAGGCCGAGGCAATTCACGCGCATCCCAGCTATGCACTCGCTTCAATTCCCCAATCGCACCATCCAGCACCAACTCGCGCAGCCGTTCAAAATTCGGGTAGGCATGGCGTTGTGTCCCATGCTGTGTAGCCAGCTTCGTCCGCTGCCTCAGATAATTCGCCCTCACCGTACGCGCTTCTTCCACCGTGATCCCTAACGGCTTCTCACAAAAAACATGCATGCCGCGATTCAGCGCCCAATTGGCGATAAAGGCATGATGATGATCGGCGGTGCAAATCACAACCGCTTCCACATCCTTCTGATCCATCACCCGACGCCAGTCATAATGCAGCTTGGCTTTCGGAAAGATCTGCGATGCCTCGCGTGTCCTCAAATCGTTAACGTCACAAAGCGCAACCACATTCTCGTTGCGCAGGGAATTGTAGTGGGCCGTACCACGACCCCAAACTCCGATCAGTGCCACATTCAACTTGTTGCTAGGCGCACTTTGCCCGCGCAACATTCCGCTCTTCAAAATCGTAAGGCCAGCGGCTGCTCCAATCAATTCGCGTCGTTTCATGCCGTTATCCTATCCGATTCGTCACAACAAGGTAAATTGGTATTACAACCATGAAGCATTTTCTTCTCACAACCACGCTGATCCTTGCCACTGTCGGCCTTGCCACAGCCCAGCAAAAGAAAACCCCGGCCAGCCCACCCGCTGAAGCCGCAGCCGCTTTCGGTGGCAAAGCTGTCACCATCAAGTACGCCTCGCCTTCCGTCAAAGGACGCAAGATTTTCGGCGGCCTCGTTCCCTTTGGTGAAGTCTGGCGCGCCGGTGCCAATTCCGCTACCGCCCTCCACACCGAAACCGACCTCCAGATCGGCACCCTCTCAGTCCCTAAGGGCGACTACACCATCTATGCCATCCCAACCGCCACCGAATGGACCCTCATCATCAACAAGCAGACCGGCCAGTGGGGCACCGAATACAGCCAGTCCAACGACCTCGGCCGCGCCAAGATGACAGTCAAGGCTGCCCCGGCTCTTGTGGAATCCTTCAAGATCTCCCTCTCTGCATCGGCTCTCACGATGGAATGGGAAAACACCATCGCCACAATCGCTATCAAAGCAAAGTAAGACATAGGTGGCCGGCGGCCTCAGCTGCCGGCCATCACAACGGATTCACCTTCTCCAGATCCGACAACCGAAGCCAGGTCCCCCCCTTTTCCGTTTCATTCATCAAAAACTGCGGCTGCTTCCCTTCCACATGGCCACACCCTTGCGAATGGCAGTATTCATGAGCCAGAACAGTCCCCAGTCGATCGTTGGAAGTCATATCGTCCACGAGACAATTCCGACGATGGTTTGCCGCCAGAACATAATCTCCCGCCGTTGGATGCCGCATATCCCACACGAAAAATACATTCCAGTCAGCGCTTGGGTCTCCAAATTTCGTAATCTTACCCCACTCCTCAGCGCAAACCGCCTCACTTTCCCCACCAATCAAACACCCCAAATCCTCCGGTACCTGAACACCCCTGACGCCCGCAACCTTGAATTCCACATTCGCCTGCGGGGTAAGGATCTCATTCAACCGGTTCACTGCTTTTGCCACCACGCCTTGCTGCCTTAGGGTATGGTGTCCTTCGTTGTCTGAAACGAAGTGAAAAGCCACTCGAACATACTTCCTTCTCCTCACCAATGCAACCAGGCACTCGCTGTATTTGCCGGGGATCATGGCGGTGTAATAGGCATTCCCGTGGCTTGCCCCGCGCAACCGAATGATTCGAGGCTCCTGAATTGTTTGGCCAGATTCACCCCAGATGCAAGTTCGATTGGCTACCGACTCAGGAACCGGATCTTTCGTCGGTACCGTTTTAAAGACAACCCCTGGGGCTCGCATCAGCTTCAACGTTCTCTCCCCACCAACCGGTAACAGCTGATACGCCTTCTTCCCGTCAACGTGAAAGCCATCTGGATTCAAATCAAAAAGCGGGCGAAAAATCGGATCGGTCATATTCAAAAAGCGCGTTATCAACCCAAAACTGACCAGGTTATTTTGGCCCCAACTTCGACCCCCCCACGCATCTCCTATTGAAGTCGAAACATTCAATCCATTCAAGGAGTCGCAAGATGCGCCTATTTCTCGTTTTCGTGAGCATTGCATTTACAGCCGGGGCCTCAGTGATCGTTCCACCCGGGATATTTTCAAACGTTGCCGGCAATAGCAGCGTCAACACGCCGGCCCCAGGCAATAACAACCATCCAGGTGGAAACTCACCGAACACAGTCACAATAAATGAAGTCGCAACCTCCGTCCAGACTTTGATGGGAGTATCTTTTAACGTCATCAACGATTCTGCAAGCGGTGGAAGATCCACAGAATATGCCGTCACGAAGACCGTTCTTAACAACACCGGCGAGACTTGGTCTAGCTTTGGGATGACCCTGAACTATCAATACCTGAATGGTCAAGTTTTCCCATTCGATTTTGTAGTAGTTCAGTTTGATACTGACGCACTGCCAACACTCTCAGGAAATGGCACTTCCGGCCAGACTCTGTCTTCAAGCGGCATCAACCAATTGACTTGGGGAGGCATCAACATATTGCCAGGAGATTCCCTCACTATCAACTTTTCAGTGGATACATGTCCTTCCTGCAATGGTATATGGCAGCTCTCGCAAGTTGCCACACCAGCTACGCCTACACCGGAAGTACCAGAGCCCGGCATGTTTGCTCTGGTCGGTATCGGCCTCGTCAGCTTTGCAATGCGCAACAAACTGCGAAGCTAGACTACTAATTCCAACTTTCCTCCGACGTAAACATAAACGGCGAATCAACTTTGTTTCGCCGTATTTTTCCATCAACTTTCACTTACATGTATACTGCTACAAATGTCCGACATCACGCCGTACCTGGACCAGCTCGCCCGGGGAAACCGCAGTGCCGAAGAACCACTGCTGCGCGAAGTCTACGCAGAGCTCCACGCGATTGCCAACAGAGTGATGCGCCGCGAGCAGCCGGGCCACTCACTGCAGGCCACAGCTCTCATCAACGAAGCCTACATTCGCCTGATCGGCGATCGGCAGATCTCCTTCGAATCCCGTGCCCACTTCTTCAACGCTGCCGCCCGCACCATGCGCCGCATCGTGATCGATCATGCCCGCCGCAAACTGGCGCAATGCAGAGACGGAGGCGAGCGCATGGAATTTGATTCCATTGAATACTCCCTCGGGGACACACCCGGCGGCACCTCGCCCGAAGACCTGATCAGCATCCACACCTGCCTTGACCAACTTGCCATCCT
>JAPKYY010000376.1:0-2766 GCA_026394095.1 Acidobacteriota bacterium
CCATATCGTCCCGATCCAGCACCCGGGTCAGCTTCTTGTCCGTCGTGCCCTCGCGCAATTCCTGATGCCCGACAAAATCCCAGGGCCCAGCCGCAAGAAACCCCGTCAACTCAAAGGCCCGCGGGTCCCCAACGTTTAGAACATCCCCGGCAAGCTGCCGTCGTACAAACTCCCCATAAGGCAAATCTTCATTCAAAGCCCGAATCACCGCATCCCTATAAGGCCACGAATTCGCTCGTGGCTTGTCCTTGTCATATCCATGCGAATCCCCGTAATGCACCACATCCAGCCAATGCCTCGCCCAGCGCTCGCCATAGCGAGGCGACGCCAGCATCCGGTCCACCAGCCTCTCATAAGCCCCAGGGGAACGATCTGCCTCAAACGCTGCCACCTCCTCAGGCGCAGGCGGCAAGCCATGCAAATCAAAACTCAATCGCCGAATCAGCGTCCGACGATCTGCCGCAACAGAAAACCCCAGCCCCTTGGCCTTCAGTTTCTCAAGCAAAAACGCATCCACCGATTTCAAAGAGGACTTGCCTAACGGCCGCAGCGACCACCAGGCCGCATCCTTGGTATCGTTCTTGGCCCCTTCTGCAATCCACTGCCGGATTGCCTCCACCTGAGCAGCTTTAAGCGGCCCGCCCACCTTCGGCATCCGCGGCTTCTCTCCCACCACCGCACGCAACAAAACACTCTCGTCCGGCTTGCCCGGCTCAATCAATCCACCTTCAACCAGATCGGCATAAGATCCCAGGCTCACATCTCCAGCACCATTGCCTGAGCCGTGACACATGACACACCGCCCCGTCAGGATTGGCTGAATCGTCCGCTCAAAACTAACGGGCTGCGCCATCAAAGCACAGCCCGTCACTACAAATAGAAAAAGGCCCTTCACGGCCATCAGAATATCAGGCGTGCGCCTTGGCTCCACGTCCCGTTAACATCTTCAGGATCGTAATGGGTAGCGTCACCACTTCCCAAACCAGCCGCAGTACTCCGCCAACGGCGATCCCAACCAGCCGAAACGGCAACAGCAGCAGCCACACCAGCGGATAAAGCAACAGCGCCACAATCGCCAGCGGCCAGCAAACCACAAAGAGCAGCAACCACAAAATGAAAGTCAGCATCGCATTACCTCTATCCATAAATACGAAAGGAGGGTGAACCAGGTTCACCCTCCTTTTCAATTTAGTTTGCGTTCAGCCTTACTGCTTGACTGCAATCACCGTGCCCAACTGCTGTTGGCTGGCAACAGAGCGAAGCAGCACCACCACAGAGATGCTGTTCCCAGGAGGCACAGAATCCGGGATCTTGACGTTCAGCTGCCACAATCCGACATAACCCGGGCCAAGGCCTGAGTAAAGTACATCGGCTGCCGCAACCGCCCTGCCGTTAATCACGACGTCCGGCTTTTCGCCAACCGCCAGTGGGCTGCTCGGGGATGGCTGGCCATCTCCAGGCTGATTCGACACCACGCCAACACCAGTACCGTATAACTGAATCACTTTGCCGCGCGAAATCGGATTCGTAATGCTGTTCACAGTGTTGTCTTCGTTGAGTGCAGAAATCTGGCCACGGCCATTTGCTGTAGCAGTAAAGAATCCTGGTGAAACTTGCGTCACAGGCGTCAAACTGGAAGCAAGTACCTGTCCGGTAGACTTCTTCACAATCGTGATGTCGGCATTGGTTCCGGGAGGAGTTCCCCACGGAACCTGATAGTTAATCTGTCCAGGGCTTACGAAGAACAGTGGTGCAGGCTTGTCGTTCACCAGAAGCTGCGTATCAGCAAGTTCCGTCGGCAGCGTTGACGTAGAAGCGACCACCGTTGAGTCGGCAAACGTCCCGCCTTGTGCGTAAGTCGAGGCGATCATGCCGGGAGCCAAATTGACATTCTGCTGGTTGGCACCATTCACGCTCACCTGGGCCTGGTAGTAGAACGCAATCCGGTTCGAAAAATCGGAAAGGATCAAATTCGAATTGCTGTCCACTTTGAGATCTAACGGCAATACCGCCTGACCCACCGCAAGATTCGAGCGCGAAGTCACAGAAAGTGATTCATAAGACGGGAATCGCAATGCCCGGCCATTGGCTCCATCGGTAACCCAGAGTTCTGCCGTCCTGGGATCGGAATGAACCCCTTGCGGCTGGTTGAAACCCGAGAGCGTCAACGCCGGCGTAGGATCATTCCCAGCTTGCGTAATGCGGTTATAGATATGCATGCGCTGATTACCAGCATCCACAACATACATGCGGTCATCGACGTCCACGGTCACGCCACGAGGTCCGTTAAAGCGCTTGGCATCGGTACTGGACACCGTCGAGATAAAGTCGGGTTGCCCAAAGACTGCCGAAGCGGCCTGGCCATTGGTAAAGTCTCCACCATTCGGACGCAAGAAGAGCAACACGCGATTATGCGCATTGTCTGAAACCACCAGATGCCCACCGGTAGCAAAAGCCAAACCCATAGGTGCACTCATATTGCGAGGGCTCGCGTCGGTGATTCGGCCCGTAAAGCTCGATTGCCCCAGCACCAGATTCGGCACCAGATTTGCCCTGTTATCAAATGGTCGCGGATACCGCAGCACGCGGCTGTTCAAAGTATCTGCGATATACAGATCGCCCCGGGAATCCACCGCCACAGAGTGCGGAAGAAACAGCCCCGTCTGGTTGGCCACGTTCTGATTGCCTGTCGGCGAATTGATCGTAGTCCGGTTCAGACTAACCTGGCCAATCACCAAATCTGCAGGTTGCCCCAAAGCGACACTG
>JAPKYY010000376.1:2776-5645 GCA_026394095.1 Acidobacteriota bacterium
ACATCACGGTAACCCAGCACCCGGTTATTCAGAGTATCGGCAATATACAAAGTGTTGCCGTCCAGCGCAATCCCACCACCACGATACTGCCGGTTCTGGAATGAGCCAACAAAGAAGAATTCCTTGCCCTCGACAAGATTCGGCGAGTTCAGATCCAGTTCCACCTGCCCGAACACTTTGGTTGCGGGGTTTGTAAACGGTGCACCGCCAGAGATCATCAGCACGCGATGGTTATTGGCATCCACTACAAAAAGATTGTTACCCAGAGCAACTGCATCTACTGGCAAATTGAAGCCAGTCGCGCTCGGCACGCGCAATCCTCGATTGGCATCCCCTGAGATAAAGTCAGGCTGACCAATAACGTCTCTCGCCTTCGGTGATACTGAGGTCACGCTTTCAGGCGTCCAGGTATCCGGCAGATCGTAGCGAACAATTCGATTGTTGCGGGCGTCCACAACATAAGGTGCGTTGTTCACGACAAAGACCGATTCAGGAGACCCAAGAGCGGTATCGTTGATTGGAGTCAAGGCGGGCTGGCCCTGCACTTGAATTGCGATGCCAAGAATACGATCAGCCGCCTGTCCGGTCGCACTGGGATTGCGGAACACCAACACACGGCCGCGCCCGTCAGAAACATAAAGACGGCCATCGGCACCGAATGCCAAACCAGAAGGCAAGGCCAACGTATTCTTTTCTCTCGGATCGTTATTGGCAGTGTTGGAAATAGAATTCAACTGCCCAAGGAAAACGTCGGCGTCAGGCCCGAAATTCCCCGGCGTCAGTACCCGAGCTGGATATCTCACCACACGATGATTCCCCGAATCGGCTACCCACAAATTTCCTGTCGCATCAAAAACCATCCGGATGCGAAGAATGCTGTTGAAGTCGCTGAAGAAGAAACTGCCAGCGGTGGGCGCGGATCGTCCCCGATTCGGCAGCCGCCCTGTGTTCCCGCCAGAAGCACTCCCGATCGTTTCCTGCCCCAGAATCAAGTCAAATTCCAGCAACTGGTCTGAAGGCTGGTCGAATGGCTTCGGATAGCGAAGAATTCGGTTGTTGTTTGTGTCCACCACATACAGATTCCCCTGAGCGTCCACCGCCAAACCCGTGGGCTGATTTAACCCGGTCGTGAAAGTGGTTCCAGGTCCGTTCGGTGAGCTCAAAAACTTGTCCCGCTGCCCAATCACCAGATCGGCGGGGGTACCGTTTGTTGCATTTACCGGATTCCTCCAGGACAGAATTCGATTGTTTCCTGTGTCGGAAACATAAAGAATTGGCGGCGTTACCGAAGTATCCAGTGCCAGCCCTTGCGGGGTCGTCAACTCCCGGCCTTCCACAAAGTTCGGAGCAACAGTCACCAGATCCCTTCGCGGATGCCCCAGAATGCGGGATGGACTCGGGTTCAACTGTACACTTGTTGGCTGCCCAGTCAAAACACTGGACAAAGCTATGGCGCACACAAAAAATTTCAATTTCATTAGATATCTTCCTCTGTAGGACAGACGCGGGGAGGGTCCGTTACTACCTTCCTTATCATCTCAGAAAATCAAAGGTCCGATAGATATCCAACTATCGGCCCTTCGGCGGGTAGAATATAGGCAATGATCTGGATTTTGCTCTTCGCCGCAATGAGCGCCGGTCTCCTCGAGGATGCCCGCTACCGTCAGGACTCAGCTACCCTCTCCGCTCAACGAACTCGCCATCGCCCGCAGCTTCGAAGCCGAAGTCGCCATGGAAAAAGGCGACAAAAAAGCCAGCGCCGCTGCAGCCGAAGCCGGCATCGAGCCCGCCCGTAAAGCCATCGCCGCCCAGGCCGGCAACGCCGAATACCACCGCATTCTAGGCACCCTCTGCGGCCAGATCATCCCGGCAAACGTCTTCGCCGGCCTCAAATACGGCCGTTGCGCTATGGACGAAGTCGCCAAAGCCATCGAACTCAACCCCAAATCGGCCGACAACTGGCTCTCCCGGGGCGTCGGCAACTATTACCTGCCAGTCTCCTTCGGCGGCGGCATCGATAAAGCGATCAGCGATTTCGATAAAGCCATCGAGCTAAACGCCAAACTGGCCGACGCACACCTCTGGCGCGGCATCGCCCTCCGCAAAGCCGGCAAGAACGCCGACGCCCGCAAATCCCTCGCTAAAGCACTCGACCTCAACCCCAAACGCCTCTGGGCCAAAACACAACTCGAGAAGACCCCGGCTCAATGAACTGGCGCGAGTCCTGCCTTCTCAGCACTCTCTTTGCAGTGCTCGCCGCCCTCGGCCTCTATTCCTTCCCCGGCCACAGCTTCCTCCTCAGCGATACCCAAATCTACATCCCGCTCTTTGAGCACCTCCGCAACCCCACCCTCTACCCAAACGAACTCATCCTCTCCGGGGCCCATCTCAGCTACACCATCTACGACGAAGTCAGCCTCGCCCTCTCAAGCCTCCTCAACCAGAACTTCGAAACAGCACTCCTGCTCCAGCAATTCCTTTTCCGCTGGATCGGCTACTGGGGTGCCTTCTGGCTCGCCCGCGCTGCCGGCCTCTCCCTCGGCGCGAGCGTCCTCACCAGCACGCTCCTCTGGCTGGGAGCATTCGTTTACGGCCCAGCCGTGATCACAACGGAATTTGAGCCCGTCCCCCGGGGCTTCGCCGTCCCCCTCATCGTGGCCTCACTTGGCGCTCTCGCCCGCGGCTACAACAACACCTCCGCACTCTGCCTCGCCATCGCATTCCTCTCCCATGCCCCCGCTGTCTGGCCCATCCTCGCCATCGCCCTCCTCTCAAAACACTGGCGGCCCCTCGCCTTCACCGCAGCCGCCGCCCTCCTTCTCGCACTGCTCGCCGACAGCCAGCAAGGCATCGTCGAAGCCCAACCTTT
>JAPKYY010000150.1 GCA_026394095.1 Acidobacteriota bacterium
CATCAACTGGCAGAAGTCGTTTCCTGGAGTTGTGGGTGGCCATAATTCCAGCCGCTTCTCCGGGCCCGGCCAGGAGTTTCTCGATCACCGCAATTTTCACAGCGGCGATGATTTGCGCGCAGTGAACTGGCGGGCCTATATGCGTCTGGAGAAGCTCTTCCTCAAGTTGTTTACGATCGAGCCGCGGGTGCCGATCCGGATTTTCCTCGATTCGAGCGAGAGCATGGGTTTGGGCGGGAAATGGGATTATGCACGCAGGCTTGCGGCGGCCATTACCTATGTCGGGCTGGTACGTCTGGATGCCATGCAGCTGATTCCGTTTCGCGGAGAACTCGAAGAAGGTATGGCATGCGGAGGCGGGCGTCATCGCTTCTCTCCTGTGGCCGATTATCTGGCTGCGCTCAAGACGGGCGGGAAGACCGATGTGACTCGTGTTGTCCGGGACTTCCTCGGCGGGAACCGGCAGAAGGGTCTGGTCATCGTAATCTCTGACTTTTTGGGTGAAGAGGATTGGCTCAAGCCGCTGCAGTATATGGCTGACTTTGGGCATGAGCTGACTCTGATTCAGGTCTGGGACGATGAGGATCGTGCGCCTGCCGTAGAAGGGGATCTTGAGATTACCGAAGTAGAATCTGGCAAGCAGGTGAAGCTCACTTTTGATGCCAAGGCTCGGGCTCAGTACACAGAAGCCTTTGATGCTTACGCCGAAACCTTGCGTCATCTTGCGCTGCGCAATCAGGGACGCTATACGGGGTTGCCCACCAGTACAAGCGTTGAAGAGGCAGTTTTTGGAGCACTGGTTGCTACGCAGGGGTTGCGCTAAATGGAATTTCTGAATCTCAGTTTTCTTGAGTTTTCTGCGCTCTTTGCGCTGGTGAGCGCTGCGGTCATCGCGCTTTATTTGCTGGATCGATCGCGGGTCAAGATCAAGGCTGCGACGCTGCGATTCTGGCAGGCAGCCCAGATTCCACCGGTGCAGCAGCGCCGTCGACGGATACAACAGCCGTGGAGCCTGTTGCTGCAACTCCTGGCTCTAGCCCTGTTGTTGTTGGCAGCTTCACAGGTGAGATGGGGTGGAGAGCGGTACACGCCTCATAACCATGTGCTGATTGTGGATGCTTCGGCTGCGAGTTCTGCGCCAACGCGCGGAGATGCTCGAGTGGATGTTCTGACGGCATCCAAGCGCAAGGCGCTGGCCTGGTTGAAGTCGTTGCCCTCGCAGGACAAAGTGAGTGTTCTGGAGGCGGGTACGCTGATTACGCCTCGCACGTCGCTTGAAACAAATCGAACGATTACCGCCAAAGCGATTCAGGGGCTGACGGCCGGCACTGGCAGCACGCGCATGGAACATGCGTTTGAGTTTGCGGGCAATTTGCAGCGGCGGGCTGGTGGTGTGGCGGGTGAAATTGTCTACGCAGGCCCGGCAAGACTTGCTTCGGGAGAAGCGCAAATTGGGAAGGTTCCCCAGAATTTGCGATTGCTGGTTACCGATACTTCCTTGAACAACCTGGGGATTCGCAAGGCGGGCGTGCGCCGGAGTCTCGACGATCTGAGTGTTTGGGATGTTCTGGTGACAGTGAAGAATTACGCGGCGCAGGCCCGGCCTTTGTCACTGGGGCTTTCTTACGGCGGAGTGCCGGTGGCGAGTACGAATGCGACGCTGGCGGCTGGAGCCGAACAGACGCTGACGTTGACACACCGGACGAAATCGTCTGGCGTACTTGAGGTGCGTTTGCTCGGACGTGATGACGTTGCGCTGGATGATCGGGTTGAAGTGGAATTGCCGGCGCTCCCTGGCGTTAAAGCCAAAGTGTACAGCCGTGAGCCGCAGGTGTGGAGGCCCTTGCTGGCGGCTAATCCGCTCGTGGAAGTTTCGTACTTCAGCCCTGAGCAGTACACTCCGCAGGCCGCAGACGGATCTCTTCTGATCTTTGATGGCATTGCGCCAGCCAAGCCAGAAAAGTCTGCTGCGCTTTATGTCGTTGGTGGGACGCAAGAACTGGTGCTGAAGAGCTGGCGCACGGATCACCCGATTGCCGGGGGGATTCGCAGCCGGGATTTTAAGTTGAGCGGAGCGAAGGTGTTGAGCGCTGCTGCGGGCGAAGTGGCTGTGCTTGAGAGTGAAAGCGGGCCGCTGTTGGTTGCTGGAAAGGGTGTTGTGCGCATCGGTTTTCAGCCGCTGAAGACGGCAATGCGGCAGGAAGTGACCGGGCCTTTGCTGATTGCCAATATTCTTCGCTATCTCGCGCCGGATAGCTACAAGCAATGGGAGAGTGTGGCGGCAAGCCCCGGGGCGATTCAGTTGCCAGTTGGGGACGTTGACCTAAAGACCCTGCAAGTCTTGACCGGTGACGGCAAGCCGCTGCCATTCTCGGTTGAGAACGGGATGTTGCGAAGCTTTATGCCTTATCCCGGGACGGTACGGATTCTCGATGGGAGTCGCGAAGTGGTTTACTCGCTGACACTGCCGGATCTGCCAGATAAGAGCTGGGACGCGCCTTCGACGGTTGCCAGCGGAATTCCGGCCGACGGGGCCAGTGCGCCCGAGGCAAAGGAATTGTGGCGTTGGCTCGCCCTTGCCGGCGGCCTTGTGTTGTTGATCGAATGGTGGCTCTTTGCCAAGAAGCAGCGGATGTGGTTGAAGATTGCTGCTCTGGCTGTGATTGCGGTGGCCTTATACGGCCCTGCGATGTCGCTGTTTGAGACTAAGCTTGCGGTGACGATTCTGGCCGACACTTCACAGAGTTTGACGCAGTCGGACATGGATACGCTGGCCGAACGCATTGGCCAGGTGCAGGGTGCGCGTGGCCGGCATATCGTCCGGGTGATGCCTTTCGCGCGAAGCGTGAGGGCGATTACGGCTGATGAATCTGCTGGAGGCTTAAAGGCCACTGCAGGCGAGGCAGGCAGAGGAACCAACCTTGAGGCTGCGATTCGGGATGCGATCGCATCTACTCCTGCCGAACTGGTCCCGCATTTTGTGGTGATCAGCGACGGCATGGAGACCGAAGGAAATGCGATGCAGGCGCTGTGGCAGGCGCAGCAAATGAATATCCCGATCGATACCTATGCTCTGCGTGGCCGCCAGAAGCCGCAACTAAATATCGATGCGGTGAAGATGCCGCCACAGGCCTTTGCCGGAGAAAAGTTTCCGGTTGAGATTAGCCTGAGATCTCCCAGGGAAACTACGGCTCGGATTGAGTTGAAGGCTGAAGGCAAGACGATTGGATCTGGTGAGCTGAAGCTGAAATCCGGGCTGAATGAGCTTTCGATTACATCAGCCGTGACTACATCTGGTGTCATTCATCTTTCAGGTTCTTTGTCTGCTGGCGATCTTGGCGACGCTAGCTTCGATCAGGCAATTTACATCCAGAAGCCGCGCATGCTTTATGTTTCACAGGACCCTGCTGGTACGGATGTGAACTTTATGCGTGCGGTCGATTCGTATCAATTTGAAGTGACGAAGACGCCCGAGTTGCCGCTGGATGCGATGCAGAAGTATGAAGTGGTGGTTCTCAATAATCAGGATCTGCAAGGGTATTCGGCGAATGCCAAGCTTGCGATTGAAAGCTATTTAAAGCGCGGCGGTGGATTGCTGACGATTGCCGGTGAACGCAATCAGTATCTCGAGAAGAAGCCGGGTACGCCCGAGGATCCACTGGAGCGGACGCTCCCAGCAAAGCTTGCACCCCCGCGCAGCCCGGAAGGTACTTGCGTCGTTTTGATTGTCGATAAGAGCTCTTCGATGGAAGGCCGCAAGATGGAGTTGGCCCGGATCGCCTCTATCGGTGTGATCGAGAATCTGCGTCCAACGGATTTGATTGGTGTTTTGATCTTTGATAACTCGCACCAATGGGCTGTGCCGATTCGCAAAGCCGAAGACAAAGTCTTGATCAAGCGTCTAGTGGCGGGGATTACGCCCGATGGCGGAACCCAGATTGCACCTGCGTTGACTGAGGCGTTCAAGAAGATTGTGCCGGTGAAGGCTACCTTCAAGCACATCGTGCTGCTGACGGACGGCATCTCCGAAGAGGGCGATTCGATCAACCTCGCTCGTGAGGCCGGTGCTCAGCGGGTTACGATTTCTACCGTTGGCCTTGGGCAGGATGTGAACAAAGGCTACCTCGAGAAGGTGGCCCAGTTCTCGAAGGGTAAGAGCTATTTCCTCACTGACCCGAGCGGTCTCGAACAAATTCTGTTGCGGGACGTTATGGAGTTTACCGGGTCTACTGCTGTTGAGAAGCCCACACAGCCGATTCTGATGCGTGCTGCAGAAATTTTGGAAGGTACGGGCATCGACAAGGCCCCGACCCTGAAGGGCTATGTAAAGTACGAATCGAAGCCCTCGGCTGATTTGCTGCTGACCGTGCCGGGCGAGAAAGCGAATACGCAGGACCCGCTGCTTGCTCGATGGCAGTATGGCCTTGGCCGTGTGACGGTGTTCACCTCTGATGCCAAGAGCCGTTGGGCCGAGAGCTGGATGGCTTGGGCTGGCTTTGATCGTTTCTGGGGCAATGTCTTGCGCGACCTGTTGCCACACTCAGAGACTGAAGATTCCTCGCTGACCTTCGATCCCACCAATCGTGAACTTGAAGTGACCTACCGCCTGGCTTCGGGCGAGGATTCAAACGCCAAGGTGCCTGCTCTCTTTGTGTTTGGCGCCAATGGCTTTCAACAGCCTGTAATGGTGCAGAAGGTGGCGGCTGGCGTATATCGGGGCCGGATTCTGATCGGGGATCGTACGGGATTATTCAGGGTGCGCCCGGCAGAGACGACTCGCCTCTTTCCTGAAGTTGGCTTCTACCGTCAGGAAACCGAAGTGGTTGCTTATGGCAACAATCCGGCTATGCTTAAACAGATTGCGAGCTTCAGCGGTGGGATTTCAGAGCCCAAGGCTGGCGATGTATTCAGGGGCGGTGGCCGCCAGATTGAGACTTCGCTTGCGCTGTGGCCTCTGCTGATTGGCCTCGCGATTCTGCTCAATCTGATCGAGCTCTTCCTGCGCAAGGGTGCTCGCGAGTACTTTGCCAAGGGCGGTGATTCCGCCCAGTCTACAAGCCTTAACCCAGTCGAAGCTTCGTAACCGTTTCGAGGTGGAAGGTCTGCGGGAAGAGGTCAATGAGAACCATCTCTTCGACGTGATAGCCAGCAGCCATCAGTACCGCAAGGTCGCGCACCAGCGTGGATGGGTCGCAGGAGACGAGGCGGAGTTCTGGAGACTGTATGCGGGCCAGTTGTTCGGCCGCAGCTTTGCCTAGGCCGCTGCGGGGTGGGTCCGCGATGATGACGTCGGGCTTTTCGGTGAGATCCGTCAGAAAGGCGTCGACATTGGCTTGTGCGATGCGGACGTTCTCCACCTTGTAGGTTTTCGAATTTGCCTGCAGATCGAACATGGCCACCTTGCCGGATTCGACTGCGGTAACCCGCTCGAATGTCTTCGACAGCGGAAGGCTGAAGAGGCCGACACCTGCGTAAAGATCGAGGACGTGCGAGCCGCTGAGGTTGCGCACGGTGACGTCTGCGAGCGCGTCAACGAGAAAGCGGTTGACCTGGAAGAAGCTCCGATAGCTTACCTTCCAGTCGTAGCCGGCCCCAGGGTAGGTAATCGCACCAGATTTGACGCCAGGCACTTCGTGCTCCATCCAGTCGAAGAAATGCTTTGCGATGGGTGCGTTGGTGTCGACGACATTGAGCTGTACGTCAGTCTCGTTCGTGAATACTTCGAGTGACTTGAGAAACTTGGGGAAGCGGTGGTCTTTGGCGATCAGGTTGAGAACGCCGAGCACTTCATTGATCTTGGGTGAGGAGACCGGGCACTGATCGACAGGCACGAGTTTGTGGCTGGCGACTTCGAGAAAGCCAACCTTGCCGTCGTGGAAGTGGAACTGAGTGCGGTTGCGATAGCCGAGGGGCTCATCGCTGATGGTCTGGATCTCGCGGTCAAGCTTGAGCTTGGCGCGGTCAAAGAGTTCGCGGAGGATCTCGCGCTTCCAGTGGAGCTGCTGCGGGTAAGAAAGCTGCTGGTATTGGCAGCCGCCGCATTTCTCGAAGTGGCGGCACGGCGGCTCGACACGATCTGGAGAAGCTTCGACGATCTGATCGACGCGGGCATCGATAAAATTCGACTTGCTTTTCTTGGCGCTAGCCTCGACGAGGTCGCCGGGCACCACCTTGGGGAGCAAGTAAACACGGCCTTCGTGACGGGCAAGGCCAGCGCCGCCATACACAAGCTTTTCGATTCGAAAGGTTTGTGACGGGGAATCAGTGAGAGAATTGGAATTCGACATGAAAAAGAGGGTCTTATCGGGTGTGCAGCCCACCGGGAACCTGCACATCGGCAACTATCTAGGTGCGCTCAAAAACTGGACGAAGATTCAGTACGACTACGAGAGCATCTTCTGTATTGTGGATTTGCACGCGATTACAGTCTACCAATCGCCAGAGGAGCTGAAACGGAAGATCCTCGAGATCGCCGGAATCTTTCTGGCTTGCGGCATCGATCCGAAGCATTCGACGGTGATTGCGCAGTCGACGGTTCCGGGTCATTCCGAGCTGTCCTGGCTGCTCACTTGTATCACGCCGATCGGCTGGCTGGAGCGAATGACGCAGTACAAATCGAAGGCTGCCGGGCAGGAAACAATTCTCTCCGGGCTGATGCAGTATCCGGTGCTGATGGCGGCGGACATCCTGCTCTATCAGGCTTCGGTTGTGCCGGTTGGCGATGATCAGAGCCAACATCTGGAGCTGGCGCGCGATATCGCGCAGCGCTTCAATTCGCTTTACGGGCAGACCTTTGTGATGCCTGAGACGAAGCTTCCGACGGTGGGGGCTCGCGTGATGGGGCTCGATGAGCCAGAAAAGAAGATGAGCAAATCGGCACCCGGTAGCGGGCACGCGATTGCATTGCTCGATCCGCCAGATTTGATTCGCAAAAAGTTCAACCGGGCTACAACCGATTCCAACCCTCATGTGGATTTTGAAACGATGGGGCCGGGTGTTGAGAATTTGCTTGGCATCTACCAGGCCTTCAGTGAAGTCAGCGATGACGAGATGAAGGCAAAGTTTAGCGGCATGCGCTATGGCGATTTGAAGAAGAGTGTGGCTGAGATGGTGGTGAGCCATCTGGAGCCTATCCAGAAGCGTTTTGCGGAGATCACGGCCGATCCCGGCTATCTTGCTGGAGTGCTGGAGGAAGGGCGTGCCCGCGTTGCACCCATCGCCGAGCAGACAGTGCAACTGACCAAACAGCGTATGGGTGTTTACAGCACCTGATGCCGTATGGCTGAAAACGCGGTTTCGCTCAAAGCTTATTGGACATTGTTGCGGACGAATCGCAATGTGCGGTTCTTGTGGTTTGCTCAGGTCATTAGCGAAATGGGCGACTGGTTTTATGCCGTCGCGATTTACAGCCTGCTGCTGGAGTTGACCGGGAGTGCGCGCAGTGTGGCCTTTGCTACGGTTGCGATGGTCTTCCCGCAAGTCCTTGTTTCGCCGATGGCCGGTGTCGTGAACGACCGGCTCAGACGACGGCAGGTGATGATTGTCGCCGACATCGCTCGCTTCTTTATCGTAGGTTCGATGATCTTCGCCCAATCGGCAGATCGTATCTGGCTAGTGTATTCGCTCATGTTTCTGGAGACGGTTATGTGGGCTTTCTTTGAGCCGGGGCGCTCCAGCCTGATGCCGAATTTGTGTCGTGGTGAGCGTGAAACGCTTGTCGCCAACGCGCTTGGCTCCACCACCTGGGCGGTGAATTTCTTTCTTGGTTCCGCACTTGGCGGATTGGTAGCTGCGAGCTTTGGACGGAATTCTGTTTTTGTGATCAACGCCTTCACCTTTCTGGTTTCAGCGTGGTTGCTGACGCGGATGCAGTTTGAAGAAAAGCATGTGGATGGCCAGGGCCCTTTGCGATTCAAGGAGCTCTTCGATTTCTCCCCGATCCTCGATGGATGGCGCTACATTCGCGCGCATGAACGCCTGAAGCCAATTCTGCTGATCAAGGGTGGAGTGGGCTTGATCGGCGCGAATTGGGTTTTGTTGCCGGTGCTGGGAGAGGGACAGTTTCGTCTGGATGGTTGGGGGCTCAACTCAAGCCAGGCGGGAATGCTTGGGATGAGCACTTTGATGGGCGCGCGGGGCATCGGGAGCTTCATCGGGCCGATGCTGGGTGCGCCGCTGGCTACGATGCAACTCTCGCGTTTGCGGTGGGGCATCACGCTTGGCTTTGCGATCGCCTGTGTGGGATACCTTGGGTTGGGATTTGCGCCGAGCCTGGCCTTGGCAGCCTTGGCTGTGGTGGTGGGTCATGCAGGAACTTCGATGAACTATGTGTTTTCGTCGACACTCGTGCAGACGCTGAGTGAGGATAGATTTCGGGGCAGGGTGACCAGTGCGGAGTTCGCCCTGATGATGACTTCGATTTCGCTTTCCAGCTTCTTCTCCGGTGAGGCGATTGATCGCGGTATGCCCGCTCAGCAGGTGGCCGTTTGTGTGGCGGTGTTGACCTTGTTGCCAGTCTTACTCTGGCTCTGGGCTACGCGGAAATGGTCGTAATTTTGACAAAGCCTTCTGCCTCAGTGGGGGGCTGAAGCCCTTTGAACATCTGTTCGATTACTTCTTCCGGAACAACTCGGGGCCGATTCCGATTCCGCTCAAGAGCGAGCGCAAGCGGGACATCGAAGTGGACTGCCTCGGCTACTGCACCGTACTTTGCGATCAACCGAAGCCAGTTCTTGCGGTCTCTGCGGCGCAGATTGGTGGCATCAAGGATGGTGGGAGACGAGCCTATCTCCAGGCGCGTGCGCAAAAGGTGCCGTATTGCACCGAAAACTTTGCCGTGGATGTTCTGGTTGGTCTCGTCTCCGCTAAGAATGAGTCGCATCTCGTCTGAACTCAAAATTGTACAGCCCTGGGCCTTGGCCCATGTGGATTTCCCAGAGCCTGGAATTCCGATTAACAAGATCACCCTCGCTTGTGTCACTCTTTGAAATTAGAACAACTGTGGCTCGACGCACAAAAATCCTTTGGCTTTGTCTCTTCCTGATCCCCGTTGCCTGGCAGCTTTGGGTGCCTCCTTACGTGGGTCTGGCTGACAATGGAGACTTTGCCAAGGTGGTGGGACGCTTTGCTTTGACCCCGGCTGACCCTGGGCCGCAGCCGACTTTTCATTTCTTCCACCGGCTTTGGAAGAACAATTCGAACTCACTTTGGGTGAGTCCGTACTGGGGTGTTGAGGTGTGGCTGGCGCAAGGGGCGCTGTGGCTAAACAAGGCAAGGGAGTTCGACATCCGTTGGCTTGGTCTGATTCATGTACTGATCTTTGCAGGTGCTGCGTGGCTGTTGATTCAGAAGCGGATTGCTGCGAATCTGTTCGCAATCCTGGCTCTTACCGATGCCGCCTACGTCACCTATTTTCAGAGCTTCTACTTTGACGCTGCGAGCATCGTTTTCCTTCTGCTCTTCTTTGCGGCATGGTGGTCTGAATGCTCCTGGGTATTGGCATTGGCGGGTTTGGGCTTTGCGCTTTCTAAGGCTCCCCATGCGCCGCTGGCGATCTTGCTGGCCTTGATCCTGCTGCTGGAGCGGAAGCGGAACTTTCTGCCGGCTGCCGTGGCAATGCTGATCGGCGGTGGTTACATGCTGAGCCAGACCAAGGATGAGTACAAGGCAACCGCCTACTACAACCTTGCCTTCTTCAAGCTGGGGCCGATGGATCGTGCGGCACTGGATGCGCTGAAGATCCGGCCCGAGGATCATCGGCTCCTGGGTACGCACGCGTTTATGCCGGATAGCCCGGCGCAGAACACCGAATGGCTAAAGAACTTCTATCCGCAGGGTGGCTACGGCAATGCGCTGGCGTATTACGGGACCCATCCGATGGTTGCTGTGAAGGTCCTATGGTCTGATCTGGCGACTGAAGCAACGCAGATCCGGGCAGTCAATCTGGGCAACTATGAACGATCTACGGGTAAGCCTTACTGCTCGCTTTCTACCAGCTTTGGCTGGTACAGCGGGGCAAAGAGCTGGCTCTTTCGTGTGGTGCCATGGCACCTTTTTCTGCTGGTTCCATTGGCGATTTGGATGATTGGAAACAAGCC
>JAPKYY010000645.1 GCA_026394095.1 Acidobacteriota bacterium
TGTTGACTCTGACTCACGACTTGGGAGAGTGGGACGGTTCCCGCCCATCCGATGCTGTCACCGATCCCACAAACCTCCAGTGCATCGGAGTGCTCCGCTATAACGTCTCAAACTCGAATCAAACGGACCCAATAGCCCCTATCATTCAGCTCTCCTATACCCGTCAGGCCACAGGTCCCTCTCTTAGTTCTGCTGGCGTTCTCAACGCTGCCTCCTACGGCTCAGGCGGCATCGCTCCCGGCCAGATCGTTACTATCTATGGAGAACGTCTCGGCCAGTCTGCTGTGGTTGCTGCCACACTCACCAACTCGAAGTTCAACACCACCGCCGGCAATACCCGCGTCCTCTTCGATGGCATCCCCGCGCCCATGATCTACTCGAGCGAGAAACAGTTGGCAGCGATCGTGCCATACGCAACCGCAGGCAAAACTACAACACAGATCGAAGTAGAAGTGTCCGGCGTTAAGGGCCAGGCCGCAACTGTACCAATCGTCGCCTCCAGCCCCGGCATCTTCACCGCCGATTCCAGTGGCAAGGGTCAGGCAGCCGTACTCAATGAAAATGGCTCGCTGAACAACTCAACCAATCCTGCCGCACCAGGATCGATCGTTGTGATCTACCTCACCGGCGAAGGCCAAACCAATCCCGCCGGCGCCGATGGCTCACTGGCCCTCGGCGCCACTCTGCCCAAACCAGTACTGCCTGTTTCGGCAACCATCGGAGGTGTAGATGCGGAAATCCTCTATGCCGGAGCGGCCCCAGGAGCCGTGGCAGGCCTCATGCAGATCAACGCCCGCATAGGCTCCCTCGCCCCTCCCTCCAACACCTCGCCACTAGTCGTGAAGATCGGCGACAAAACCAGCCAGGCCGGCGTCACCATCGCCGTCCGTTAGCGCTTGGCGATGGCAGACTCGACAGCAGCTTTGTGTACTTCCCACGAAGCTGCTGCGTCTCCTTCAATCCGGGTCACAATTCTCCCGGCTCCACTGCCTGTCACCACTTCAAATCCTGCTGCAAAATCGATTGCGCTCCCCTCACTGGCACTGGGCGTAGGGGCAGCCACTACAGCAGGTGCAACAAAGCTCACCGTGATCGATTCGCGTTCCACAGGTGCCGCCGCCCCCACATCCACAACCGGCATCCTCACCGCCGGGTCCCCAACCAGTGAGTAATTCCGGGCATCATAGTTTTCGGTCCAGTTGCTCACAAACTCCTCAGTCGGGTCTGCCTTCAATTTCTCCTGAACCTTCAACAGCGTAATCATCTCCAGCAATTCGCTGCTCAACTCCGCATACTTGCTGTTAAATTCCTCCATCGCATAACCCACCGGATATCCATCAAGCAGCTTCTTCACAGAGCTCTCAAATGTCGATGTCTGCGTCGACGCCTTCCCGTTTAAAAACGAACAGGACCACGCCCGCTCCACATGCCCAATCACAGCCAGCGCTCCGCCCTTCGGATGCGACAGCATTGCCTTTGGCAAAGCCGCCACAAAAGCTTTCGGCGCAATCTGGCCCGCTGTTGCCTGCCCATCTTTCTGCCGGAATTCATTGAATTTCGGCGTACCCGCGCCGTAGCAGGCAAACATCATTGCAATCGTCCCGCCCAGCCGCGCATCACTCGACAAATCCTCCCCGGCAAAGTAATACGGCCGCGCGTCCCCTTTAAATCCTGCCGGATAATCCTGGCAAACCAGTGCTCCCTGATACGGCAACTGCTTCGGCGAGCCATTACTTCCACCCATCCCGTGGCTGGCTGTAAACAGAAACGCCGGTGCCTCGCTTCCACCCATCAGATTCCCCAGCCTCGCCTTGGTCGCCTCCTCTCCTCCAATCAGGTCAATGGCCCACTTCTCGGCCTGATCTTTTACCACGGCTTTGTGCAACGGATCCACCAGAAACCGGGCACTCAATTCCGTCGACGGATCTCCAGCCTTGTTCACTCCAAAAAACGTTGCCTTCCGTGCCAACTGAATCTTCCCCGTCTCCGCCGCAATCACACTCGCTGCATATTGCGCGTAATCTTCCACCCGGTCAAAGTGCAATCTCCCCACTCCATACTGCACATCCATCTGATACTGAAACTCATACGGAATCACATCCGGATCCCCGACAATCAGCAGGTAATAAGGCATCCGCGTCGGGTCCACCACCCCGGACACTTGTGCTCCACCCCGCTTGAGAAACATCCGTTTGGTGTCCCCGGGTAGATAGCCGCCCATCCCTGTGTATTCCTTATAGAGCCGCTCATCTTTTTTCGACGCCTGCTCCTTGCGCAGATCGAGCAACGGCTTCAATGCCTCATACACACCGGGCTCCGGCTCAGCCGCAAAAATCACTCCCCAGCCAGCCTCATCGAGCTTCTTGTAATCCCGCCCCTCCACCATGCTAAAGTCCGGCCCACGGCTTTCCCAATACTGCCTCAGGTCCTCAAGCTCCTTCTCGTCAACCGTCCCACCGGTTGCCAGAGTTCGCAACTGCCGCGCCGTCATCGGCGAATGTAAATACCCGCCGCTGTCTAGGTCAATTCCATTGAAGGTCAGGATTGTGTCGCTCATATCTCTTAATTCCTTTTCGAAAATAAATAGGGGCTAGCGCCCTCCTTGAGTACCAGCCCCGCTCCATCCTCACTAAATAGGATTTCTAGCCCTTGGTGCCTGTATCATCCGGGATCGGATCGATCGGAAACGATACTGGCATGTCGTCCACTATCCTCGTGTTGTCCGGGTCTTCTACTGGGATAGGAAAAGACATGGGAGGCTCTTCGCCCACCTTGGTGTTGTCTGGATCTTCTCCAGGAATCGGGAATGAAACAGGAGCGTCATCCTCTGGTGCTGGCGGAATGAAGCTAACCGGCATTTCTACTTTTTCAATAATCATTTTCTTCTCTCCTTCTCTCTGTCTTCTAACTTCTTGAAGCGTGGGTCTGCCACCAAACCCGCCAACTCTGGATCACTTTTTAAAGTTTCCAGTGGATATCCATTCTTCAAAGCCTTGCCCGCCCATTCAAGCGCAAGCTCCCGGTCCTTCAGGAATTCATAAACTGCAATCGCCCGCTGTGCCACTCCAGGGCTATCTGGCTGCAATGCAATTGCTCTTCGAATCAGTGCCGTGGCTTGCTCCCGGTTCCCCAGTACCGCATGGTAGCTTGCCACATTCCCGATGATTCTTTCGTCATTCGGCGTTGCCTCAAGCAACGGCTTCGCCAGTTCGATCGCCTTCTGATATGCCATTTTGGCTTCTGCCTTGGTCGACGCGGTCCGGTCTAGCGCCGCTGCCAGATTCGCCCTCGGCAGATAACTCTTTGGCTCGAGCTCCGCCGCCTTCTTCAAAATCTCAGCCGCTTCTACATACCGTTTTTCCAGGTAATAGACGGTACCGAGATTCCCCATCGTTCGTGCTCTCGGTTCCAACTCGTTGGATTTCAAAAATGCTTCACGAGCTTTGGCAAAATCCCGCGTCCGCATATAGAGAATGCCCTTGTTGTTGTAAATCAGCGGGTTGTCGGGCATCAGCTTCTCTGCAATCGCGATCTCCACCAGCGCTTCCTCGTGCTTGCCCTGATCCCGCAACTCCCCGCTTCGCCAGCTATGGTATGCCCATTGATTCGGGGCCAGATCAATCGCCCTCTGGATCGCTTCCTCTTGTTCCGCTTTCCTGCCCTCTGCTCTGTACAACTGCGCCAGTGCATAGTGCACCTCGGCCGACTTGGAATCCAGCTTCAACGCCGCACTCAACTCAGATCGAGCCAGGTCCTTTCGTCCCGTTGCCTGATAAATGTTCCCCAGTGTTACATGCGGCTCCGCCATCTCTGGCTCAAGGCTGATGGCCCGGTTACATGCCTCCTTGGCCGCCTCAAGCAACTTCACATCTCTCGTGTCGATGAAGAGCCGAAACTGTGCCGCTCCCAGCGTCGCGTGGCCCAGCGCAAGATTGGGATTCTCCGATACCACCTGCTCCAGCGTCTTCATCGCCTGAACTACGTTCTGCGGCTTGTAATACCGCTCCAGCAATTGCCTGGCTTGCAGAATTTTGTCGTTTACACTGACAGTGCTCTGGGGAAGGGAACTGCCTCCCCCACCCGTCCGGAACATCGGAATCGATACCAGCCCCGCCACAATCATCACTGCCGCCCCGGCCAACAACAAAGGCTTCCGCTTTTTCGGCTCAGCCACGGACAAACCTGCCAGCGCTTCCACTGCCGTCTTCGGCCTCAAGCTCGCATCTCGCGCCACACAGCGCAGGATCACCGCCTCCCAGTTCGCCGGCAACCCGGTT
>JAPKYY010000499.1 GCA_026394095.1 Acidobacteriota bacterium
CGGCCCTTGCGTCAAGACCATGTTCCCGGCCACGTAACACGAATCAAATGGTGACCATCCGGCGTGAATTCCAGACAGACTGTCGCAGGTGTCCGAGAGCAAAATGCTCATCGTGCCCATCTGCTTTACCTTTGCATCGCGAGCTCGATAATGAAACATTAGATTCCTGTCACACAGCACTCCGCGCTCGAGAACAACATCCGCTTTTGTGCCATCGAATCGTTTGAGGAACAAAGAGCCTCTAAGGTATGGCGATAAGGCCGTCTTCTCGATCCGTAACTGGGCGGCTTCCCTTCCGCGACCGTAGGCGTCATCGTCCCGATAGACATCGATCATGTAGCC
Source organism: Acidobacteriota bacterium (assembly GCA_026394095.1). Taxonomy (GTDB): domain Bacteria; phylum Acidobacteriota; class Terriglobia; order Bryobacterales; family Bryobacteraceae; genus Bryobacter. The sequence goes on from JAPKYY010000499.1 coordinate 343, forward strand.
GTTCCAAGCGGTCACGGTGATGGTACGCAACAGTTCGTGTTCAGTGCGGCCAGATGGTCGTTCTCTGAAGAACGCGAGTATCGGCTGAACCAGTGCGCCAACAACTCTCCCTGCGGCACCAATCAGGGCTCCGGTGATCGTGTCCATGACAGAAATTGTATCGCCTCGCTCTAGTTGGGCAAAATGGGTATCTTTCTCCCGAGGAGCGTTGTCGTCCCAAGCCATTGGCAGCATTGGACCGAAACCGGACGAAAGCGTGGTTTCGAAAGCTACGCCCCGCTCAGGCTCCACAATAGTTGAGTAGTTTATACCTACTTATCCCGAGTAACGCACTACTCGGAAGTTGGCCCCAAGAGCTGTTTTGCAAGTTCCGCCCTTTCCGTCTTAGTGGTCGGTCAAAAGGCTAAGCAGTAGCAAGATTACTCAACCTCCGAAAATGGCAGATAGCTTCGATATCAGTTTGGGACTGAGCAGCCTGACGAGGCCTTCTTTATGCTTACCATGGCTGAGCGTTGGTTCAGGTTTTGGAGCGCTTTGGCTTCGGAGGCACCGCAGCCTTGAGGCGCGCTATCCCTTCATCGAGAATTAATGATCTATGCAGGAATGACTCGAGAAGGTCGACCATTGTATTTAGTTCCTTTGTCTCAGGTCGCCATCCCCGATGTGCTGCTGCACTGCCAGCATCGACTAGGACTTCTAATGTACCTGCTTCATCGATGCTTATTTTGCCTTTGGCCCCTAAGCTGTCCAGCTTCTGTTTGAATGTGAGCGCCGGATTAATGCCGAGCAATTCCGATGCGCGGTCGAAGACGGTCCTCACCGCAATGGCGGAGACGACCCTAAGACCGTTGTCCAAAGCGGTATACATCTCCGTAAGCAAGTCCCCCAAACCGCGATCTGCTTCCTCTAGCTGTTCGATCCATCTCGGCCGACGGCGAGCTATCGGGGCGGGCCAATAGGTCGTTTCTACGCCGGGTTCCATCACTTCTTCGAGTGTTATCGGATGCTGACCCAACGTGTCCCACTCTGAAAACCAATAGTCGCGCCGAAAATACACCCGCTCACAGCCACAGCACTCAAGTATCATCCCGGTGTCACTAGCCGCAGTTCCGTCGCCATCATCAGCGAGATCAACGACATGCTTGCTGCGAATAAATGCCTTTCGGCCGCTGCCGCAGTTTGGGCAATGGCCCTTTATGATATTGTCCTGAGATTCCATTCACAGCAATCATCTCAAAACAGCCGTTTCCCCGACCAGTTCCCTCGTTTGGACTGTGCCTTTGACCTAGTCATCCTCAAACACTCGGATTCCACGTATTACGAATTAGGCTTCTGTTTTGTTTTATAAACCTGTCGGACGACGCGCTACTCGGGAGTTGGCCCCAAGACCAGTTTTGGGAAGTTCCTCCCTTTCCGCCTTCGTGGTCGCGGAGCTCAGGCAAAGGACGTTGCAGAAGTAAGATTTCACTAACCCCTGAAAATGGTGGCTAGCTACTAAATGAGTTTGGGACGGAGCAACCTGAGGCTGCCCCCTTGTGACGTGGAATTAAGTTGATGCGCTCGCGCAGGCCGTGCTACTTCCAGAGGCGTGCAAGCAATTGCTGAACAAGCTCTTCGCGCCGAACGTGAAAATCCTCGAATGGCAAAATCTGGCCTTTCGTAAAAGCTTCATAAAGCGAAGTCTCTAGGCGCTGTGCAAAATCTTCGAATGTCGTATAAGAGTTTCCATCGAAAGTCGTCTTAATCGCCAGATCTGCTGCGTTTCGCAAGGTCGTGTACTCAGGGTTCTTCAAGGTCCCATCTGCGTTATGGGGCCGATTCGCACCAGCCCAAGTCGCTTCGTTGGCCATATAGAGTTGATACGCCTTCGATGTCCAAGTCTTTAAGTCGTTGATTGCGTTGTGCCTCAGAGTGGCGTTCATCAGCCTTACCTGCATTCTCCTTTGGACTATCGAGGTTATAATTGCCCCGGCCAACCCACCGGTCACTGCCGAGACGACTATTTGCAATGTGAGCTCGTCCGAATTCATCTAGCATGAGCTTAGCAGGGCTCCCAATTCGCGATCCAACGTGAGGATCTTTAACCCCGGTTCTCGGGTGCTCCATCGACTGGGTTGATGCCAGGGAATACACATTCGTAGTGCTGGGCCTACTAGCGGATGACGCGCTAATCGGAAGTCGGCCCGAAGACCAGTTTTGGGAAGTTCCTCCCTTTCCGTCTTAGTGATGGGCGATCCAGGTCAAGACGCTTTGCAGAAGGAAGATTACACTCCTCCCGAAAATGGCGGCCAGCTTCTATAAGAGTTTGGGAGGGAGCAACCTGACGAGGCTGTCTACCTTTCCGCCGGGCCCCATGCGCATACCGCACATTCCGGGCGTCGTTGACGACAACTGTCAAGACGGTATCATCTTTCGTATTGCCGACGATCTAGAGGTAAAACTGGACGATATGATTGGTCCATGAAGCCGCCGACATATTTCATTTCATCGACGATTTATGATTTTAGGGACCTCCGATCGGCTCTGAAATTCTACCTGGAAGAACAGGGCTGCACTGTGCTGGCATCTGAACATAATGACTTTTTGAAGCCTTTAGACAAGCACTCCTACGAAGCTTGCTTAGAGACTGTCGAGCGCGCTGATTATTTCGTGCTTTTGATCGGGTCGCGCATTGGAGGCTGGTATGATCCACAAAACCGGGTGAGCATCACTCAAAAAGAGTACCGTCACGCCTACGATCTGCAGAAGTCCGGTTTATTTCCGAGGTCGGTCGCAACAGAGAAACCGTGCTTGCGCTCAGAGATGGATCGATGCTCCCATCTGGGAATTGGATCCACGTTTTCCATGATTTCCGCGAAGTCATCGCAGCTGTGCAAGCTCAAATGTTCTCTGGAATACCTGTCGCTGAGTCGGCCCTCCGACGACTGCTCAAGTCCGAATTGGAGGGGATACTTCGTCAGTGTCTCCCCAAGAGCCAGAAACATCTTATTGACCCTAGAGTTGCTGTGAAGCTGTTCCGGCAAAAACATACCTTGTCAAAGGAGTCACGGGAATCGGATTTCTTAGTGATCCACACAAAAGAGTGGGACCTGCTCTCATGGGTGTTGTATAGCATTTTAGCTGTCAAGATCTACCCTGTGATTCTTGATTCAGCAGTAGTCTCGCCTTTTTTCCTAGCGTTCAGTCGCGATCTTAATACGTTTGAAGAAACACCAATCCATAGGGCCATTCTGGCTCTCCGGGATCAGATTAGGCGCTTTAACGAATCGAACACCCCAGAGACGCTATCGGTCCTTTTCGAGTATTCGCCAAAGCAGCGAGGCGGCAGTGCTGCCACCATCAAGGTCGAGTTCAGAAAAGTCGCGAATCTACTACACCTTTGCGATCGATGGTTGAACATCATCGAGCTTTGTATCGCGCTACATCGCTATCTTGATGGCAAGCCGTTTCATCAGCCAACCCTTAGCACCAAGTCACCAATCGAAGGATTGGGGGAAGAGATTGAAGCGGAAACTGGAACATTTGAAGAGATTCTAAACTTCATTAATGCCGAAGTTTCTCAGTGAACTCGGCCCTCCCGGGAACCCTGATCAGCCTATGGTTCGCATGACGCCAGTTTCGAACTTGAGCTGATTGACGGCCAATGTCCAAATGGCCGACCATTCGCCTAAACCCCGACCAGCGAATTGGTGTTTGCCGCTTTTGCGTGAATCCGTTCCGAGTTAACTGGAAAGGCTGAGTATCCAACATGAAGCCGATGAAGGCGCACCCGCATTTCCAGCCCCAACAACGAAGGCATTGCCCGGCAGCTCTGTGAATGATCCATCGGCATTGAACCGTCGAGCTAGATGCCAAGTATAGGAGCCAAATAGCTCACAACCGGTCGGAACACATTGGGCTATTTCAGTATTTCGCTGAGCAGTTCGCGTTCGGAGGGCAAATGCTCTCTCCGAGATAGCGCGTTTAGGCTATCCATCAAAATGCCCCACGCTTGGCTCCACTCGTCCACGGTGACACTCGCCCTTGCCCCGTGGGCGACTTTGGAGCGAATGTTATAGGCGGTGCGGACCCTTTCATACCGAGCGAGGCGATCGCCGCCTTCGCTGGTTAGCTGTGCGATATACAATGCGATCCTGAAGCTCACTTCCGTGCTAACGGTTGGAAAAAGGGCCTCTAGAGCACTCCAAATATGAAGAAGGGATTGTCCGCGACTGATGAGCATCGGAGCGGCCCCGGCGGCATCGACAATCGCCTTAAGTTGCGGAAACCGCACCAATAGTCGCTCCCAAACGGCTGCCTTGGTGCTCGCCTCCGCGAAGTGAGCACCTGTTATAGATAGCGCGCCCGGCACTACTATGCACTGAAATGACAACTCGAAAGGCCAAGCTTCCACTTTGCCTGCATCGCTAGTAAGTCCCACTTCCATTCCCGGATACATCTTCGATCTCAATGTCTCGCTGTCACGACTGTTAATGCCCGAGTAGTCGTTTATGGAATAGGTTGCCACGAATGGACTGAGGAATGGCGACACCCCGCTCGAATACAAGGCCACCCTTAAGGTCTGAAATGCTTCATTTGCCTCAGCCAGTGACAGCTTTCCGGAGATGCGCAATTCCAGGTTGCACCGTGAAAGAAACACGTCCATCGCCTGATAGGGGAGATGCAGTTTGTGCTTGGTAGCGAGCGTGGCAAGGTCAAATGTACTCGTATCCCATTTCCGGCGAGCCAGATGAAAAGGAGGACAATCGACGACCTCATCGTCAAAGGCTGGCGTAACAAATAGGAGTGGGTAGTAAAAATCGGTCTCTGCCATCTTGTCAGTCATCAACCATCACGATACCCCAGCCATTGGCTTGCGGATCCACCCGGATGACGCGCAATTCGGAAGTTGACGGGCCAAAAGTTCCGTTTTGGGACGTTAGAGTTTTGTCCGGGCCGTCGGCAATTCGGAGATGGGCCACCAACGGCATTCCCGAAGATCGCTCGCGCGCACTCGGACAGCGTTGAGCTATCCCGGCCACGAACATGCCGGCGCACTCCAGCGAAGGCTCTGTTGCTGGCAATCAGAAGGGCGGGCGGATAGGCTGATCTGCGGCTAAGACTGGCCCGCCGAAGAGGGCGAGTCGATTTCTTCTCGCCGAAACCAGTTCCGGTCGCCGCAATGACTTAGTCTTAGTCGCGGAACAGAAGCTGAACGTACTTCGTGAGATATACCTGCCAGTTTGGCCAGCTATGCCCCGCCCCCGAAGCGTTCCAAACGTGCTTTACCTTCTTGCCGTCAAGCAGCGTGTGCAGCTTCTCCATGCCTGGATAGGCAAAGTCTTCGGTGCCGCAGCCCAGCCACAACAACTTCAATTTCTTGTTCAGCGCAACGGAGTCGGCCTTCTCCCACTCAGAGTGATTGGCCGAGGCGCTGAAAGCCCCCAGATAGGCGAAGTGATCCAGGTTATGCAGCGTGATCATCTGCGATTGAGCTGATCCCATCGAAAGGCCGGCAATTGCCCGGTGATTCCTGTCGGTCAAGACACGATACTTGCTCTCCACCATGGGCTTGAGTGCCGTCATGAGTTCCTTTTCGATGACACCCTGATCGGTGGGTGATGGTGCGGGGGAAGGATTACCCGCAGTCTTGATCTCGCGGGCCACATGGCCATAGGGCATTACGACAATCATCGGCTTGATCTTTCCGTCGGCCAGGAGATTATCCATGATGACGTTGGTGCGGCCGGTCCACGTCCAGGAGGCTTCAATCTGCCCGTTGCCATGCAGCAGTTAGAGCACCGGCAGCTTTTGTTTGCCTGTCTCATAGCCGGGGGGAGTGTAGACGTAAACCATCCGTTGTGTGTTCAGGTTCGGCGAATCATAAGAGTGGACGTGGACGGTGCCGTGGGGGACTTTGCGCTCGTCGATGGGAGCCTCGTTCATTCCGGGAATCAGGAAAAGGCTGGTGGCTCCCCAGCGACGCAGTTCGAGATTCGGATTTGAGGGGTCGGGCATGCGCAGGCCACCGTCGATTGCGAAGCCGTATGTGTAAAATCCCGGCGCAAGGGGCCCGACGGTGAGGCTCCAAACGCCGTTGTCGCCTTTCTCGAGCGGCAGGGGCTTCTTGATCGCCTCGAGGATTCCCGGTGAGCCCATCAGAAGCACGTCGTTGGCTTTGGGGGCAAAGAGGCGAAAAGTCACTTTGCGGTCGGCATGCACTTCGGGCGAAACCGGAATATTGTTTGTGTCCTCTTAGTAGGCCGCACGCGGCAACCTCATGCCGCCGGGAAGGCCTTGAGCGCCAGCGTGGACGGAGCCAATCAGGCTCAGTAGAGTGAAAACTATACAAATACGCAAGGTGTGTCTCCTGTTTAACCCTTCTGGTACGAACTAGCTCAATAGGATCTTACGAAGTTCGCCTTCGGGGTCGTCCATGATGCGGCAGTTGTTATCGAAGACCATCGTGCGCGCCCGATTTGGCTCAAAGGGTTCCCACTTGAGGCCGGGCTGGCTCGGGTCGCCCTTGCGCGCAAAGTTGGCCCAGGCTGTCGCCATCTTCTTAGCCAGTGCCTGCGCCTGCGGACCGTTGCCGGTGCCCTGGTCGCAACGCTTTGTGTTGTCGAAGCAAAATGCCAATTCGGCAGTATGCCATGCCCCGGCATCTTCGAGCATGGGCGATTGCCAGGAGAAGTACCAGGCGTATGCGGGCGCCGCGTTTTGGGCGTGTTTCATAGTTGCCATGCGAGTGACGTTGTTGCGAAGCGCGAGGCCGTTCAGGCCGCTGCCGCCGCACATGTAGGACAGAGTGCGGATGCTCTTTTCCGGATGCGCCTTCTTGAGGGCCTCCACTAGCGCTTTGCCTTTGGCCTCGCCGTAGTTTCTGGTGAGCGTTGCCAGCCACTGGGCTTCGGTTGGCCGGGAGGACATTACGTTGCCTTCTTCGCTGACGGAGCCGAACAAGACCGGCACCTTCTTTGAAATCTCGGGGGCAGCATCGTAGAAGGAGCGCATGGTGATGGTGCGGCCATCGACGGTGGGGCCAGCTCCGACGCGCGGTCTGGCTGTTCCTGGTATGGGGGTGGGCCCGCCGATTCCCGCTGGAGGATTCATTTTGGCGGCGACTGCATTGCTGACCTCATTGAGCCTGGCCCACTCTAGTTTCTGAAGACCGGCCATGTCTTTCACGCCCAAGTCGGCGATGACGCGCCGGGAGTATTCGCTGGACTCTTCAATCCCCGGAGGATTGCCGCCACCGCCCGATTGCGCCGAGGCACGGTGAATGAGTCCTTCGGCCGAGGACATTCCGAGTAGCGTGGTGACCTTGGAGCCACCTCCCGACTGGCCGTAAATCATCACGCAGTTGGGATCGCCGCCGAAGTTTGCGATGTTGTCGCGCACCCAGCGCAGTGCAGCGACCAGGTCTGTCATGCCGACGTTTACTGAATCTGCGTAGGCCGGCCCGCCTAGCGATGAGACATCGAGGAAGCCGAGAGAGTTGAGGCGATGATTGACCGTCACCGAGACCACATCGTGATGCCGGGCTAGTTGTGCGCCATCTTGTGAGGCGAGTTCGTAGGCTGAGCCGAAGGAGAATCCGCCGCCATGGATGTAGAACATCACCGGGCGCTTGCCGCTCAGGCTGGGTGTCCAGATGTTGACCTTCAGCATGTCTTCGCTGATCCAACCGTCGGTCCACTGATAAAGGAAGGACTGTTCGGGGGACCAGGTATGCAGACGCTGCGGGCAGTTGGCGCCGTAGATGAGGGTTGGGAGTTCGCCGTCCCAGGCGGCAGGCGGCCTGGCGGGTAACCACCGGTTCTCGCCACCTGTGTTGGCGCCGTAGGGTACGCCTTTGAAGGTGAAGACGCCGTCATCGATATAGCCGCGGACCTTGCCGTATTGTGTCCTGGCTACCGCAGCACGCGGTGTGGAGCAAGTTGAGCCGGCGGCGGAAAGCGTTTTGGTGGCCGCAGTGGACGTTGCTGCCGTCATTGCCGTAATGCCTGCGCTGGCCGAGAGCATCGCCTTGCGACGATCGAATCGGAGACCGTGGTTCGAATCGGATTTCGACATTTCTTTTCCTCCGTGCATGTCTGCTGGCGGTGTGGGGAATAGGTTCATCCATTCGCCATTCCTCAATTCGCCATTCCTCTTTGCGGCAGGACCTCGCATTGCAGTGCGGGGCCTGCCACAGGAATTCCGCCTCAGCCAGTATATAGAGTTGGACAGAGACTTTCCGGTGGCTGCCGAAGGGCCCGGGGGCGGAAGAAGATGACATAGCCTGGATGGACGGCGTTCTGTAAGATAGGCACGAGGACTGCAAAATGAATCCGGAGATAGTGAAATACAACGAGAAGCAGGAGCCGGATCAGCGGGAGCTTTGTGACCTGTTGGCGCAGGAGATCGACAAGAAACTGCCGGGAGCGGAGAACAAAATCTGGCATGGGCATCCCGTGTGGTTCCTCGATGGAAACCCGATCGTGGGATATAGCAAACAGAAGCCAGGCATCCGCCTGATGTTCTGGAGTGGTGCGGATTTTGGAGAAGCCCAGCTGAATGTTGTTGGCCAGAAGTTCAAGGATGCATCTATCTTTTTCAACGGTGTCTCAGAGGTGAAGGTGTCCGATTTACGGCGGTGGCTTAAGAAATCGCAAGAGGTGCAGTGGGATTACAAGAACATCGTCAAGCGCAAGGGGCGGCTGGAGTTGTTGCAATCCTGAGCGTCCCGGCAATAACGCGGGCTTAGGTATCAGTCTGCCCGGAGTGTGATCGCAGGATCGATTCTGGCAGCGCGCATGGCTGGGACTAGACCCGAGATGGCAGCGGTGGCGAGGAAAGTGACTGTGATGCCCAGAAGAGTGAGTGGATCACCGGGACTTACGTCGAAGAGAAGCGAAGTGAGGGATTGCCAGATGATGTAGGACCCTACCATTCCTCCGATGATTCCGGCACCAACCAGAAGGAGAGCGTGACGGAGGATCATCCAGAGTACTTCTCCGGGTTGCGCTCCGATGGCGAGGCGAATGCCGATCTCGCGGGTGCGCTGTGCGACCGTATAGGACAAGACACCACTGAGGCCGATGATGGCCAGCAGAAAAGCTACACCAGCAAAAACGCCCATCAGGAAGAGTGTGAATTTCTGACGCGAGAGGGATTCCGAAATGGTTGTCGTCATGGTTTGAATCTCCCAGACGGGTTGTGAGGAATCGGCCTCGAGTATCTTTTGCCGGACTGCCTGGGCCAGTTGCGCTGGCTCGCCCTGGGTGCGGACGATTACGCTAAAAGTTGTGGCCTTGGACTGGATGAGGCTGGGGGAATGGAAGTAGGGGGCATAGACCTGAACACGAACCTTTGAGTCGAGCCCGAGGGTTTTGACGTCTTTGGCGACGCCGACGATTTGACGCCATTCGGGCGGGTCGCCGAGGCCAATCTCCATGCGGCGGTTGATGCGGCCGTCGGGGAAATGGGTGCGGACAAAAGTTTCGTTTACGATGACGACCTGCGGGGCATCAACGCCGTCTGCATCGGTGAAGGCGCGGCCGGTAACGATGGGGATTTGCATCGTGTCGAAATAGGCAGGGGTTACAGCGAAATAGTCGGTGATGGGGGCGGTGGATGTTGTGACGGGTTCGCCACCTTCAACGCGCATGATGTAACGGGGGTTTTCCTGGAAGGGCAGGCTTGTGGAGATTGCGGCAAACTTGAGGCCGGGAATGGTGTTGAGATTCCGGATAATGGCCTGGCCGAACTGGATCTGGCGCGGGGTGTCGTTGTCGTATTTGGCCGGTAGGGGGGAGACACGCATGGAGAGCAGGTGGTCTGGCTTGAAGCCGAGGTCGACCTGATTGAGTTGCCCCAGACTGCGGATGAGGAGGCCGGCTCCGGTCATGAGCATTAGCGCGGCCGAAACCTGGGCGACGACGAGGAGGTTGCGCAGTTGGGTGCGAGCGGAGCCGCCGCGGGATTTGTCTTTGAGTTTGGTGTGGAGATCCACGCGGGATAGCTGGAGTGCGGGTACCAGGCCGAAGATTAGACCTGTGAGTACTACAGCGAGGATGTTGTAGCCAATGACACGCATGTCGATGACGACCTGATCGATG
>JAPKYY010000677.1 GCA_026394095.1 Acidobacteriota bacterium
CTCGCAGCGTCATCTTCAGCTTCAACGTGTCGGCCAATCCCTTGGTCTCAATCGTCATTGTCATCTCCATTAACTGCCCTATCAACCCGGACCCATCCTTCAGCAACTGATTCCCACCCGGAACCGTAGACAGAAACTGGCTCATCATTCTCAGAGTCGGTGACGCGCCTGGCCCATTCTTTGCTGCATAGGCCAGAATCTCTTTGGCCCCAGGTGCTGTCTCGCTCACCCAGAACTCCATCAGCGCATTGGAACTCATCCCCTTGTCCATGCCTGGAAAATTGAAACTCATCTGCAGCAGGCTGGCGATTCCCTTGGCTTCAAAGCCAGCGATCTGCCTCTTTTCAGTCAATTGGTTTGAAGTCATCTTGAAAACTGCTCCCATCTGCTTCAGTTGCTCCATAGTTGCCTGTGCCGCCAAATCTGCCTGGCCAGCCCCATTCTTGGTCCAGGTTTTCTTTGCATGATCGATCAAAATGGTCGTCTCAGTTCCAAATTCAATAATCTGGGTGGCCTTCCCATTACGAATCATCTGTCGGTCAACCGTTTGCAGAATCTCCGAGGAACAGTCCTTCATCGCGTCAGCCATTGCCCAACTTTAGCCGACAACCTTGTCGTTGCTCTCGATTTCACAACGCAGCTGGTATCGAACATCGGCCAGAAGCGAGGCCGAAACCATCAAAAAGAGGAGAAAACTACGCATCAATCCTATAGACGCACCATAACCGGCAACAAGGTTCACCATCGCGACCATAATTTTCGCATCCTATTAGTAGTGATGCATCTCTCTGCGGTCAGCTACCTCAACTCTCGCCCCCTCGTTTGGGGCCTCATGTCCGGTCCACAAAGCGGCCAGGTTCAACTCGATTTTGACCTCCCCTCCGTCTGCGCCCAGCGTCTGGCTGCCAAAGAAGTCGATGCTGGCCTCGTCCCGGTAATCGAAGCCGCCCGCCAGCACCTCACTCAGATCGGCTCCCTCGGCATCGCTTGCACTGGCCCGGTCCGAAGCATTCAGCTCATCAGCAAAGTCCCGATCCCTGAGATCAGAACCCTCGCCCTCGACTCTTCATCGAGATCCTCAGTCATGCTGGCCCGTATCATCCTCGACCAGGGCTACAAAGTCACTCCCGAAACCAACGTCATGCCGCCAGACCTCCCCGCCATGCTCGGCAAGTCCGACGCAGCCCTGATCATCGGCGATCCTGCCCTGCGCCTCGACCCCAACGCCGACGGCCTCCACTCCCTCGACCTCGGCGAGGAATGGTTCAAGCTCACCTCGCTACCGATGGTCTTCGCCATCTGGGCCGGCCACAAACAAGAGCCGGAACTCGCCAAGATCCTCGAAGCGTCCTATGAATACGGCAAGGCCCACCTCTCGGACATCGTAATGGCCGAAGCCGCAGAACGGAATATCTGGCCAGGCCTCGCTTTCAGGTACATCGACGACATCATCCAGTACGAGCTCACCGAAGATCACAAACGCGGAATGAAGCTCTACATCGAAGAAGCCATGAAAATGGAGGAGAAGTACCCAGGATGACCAGAGAACAGGCCCTCGACTTCTTCCACTCCGACGACCTCATCGCCCTAGGCATGCAGGCCGACGCCGTTCGCAAGAAATGGCATCCGGAGAACGTTGCCAGCTACATCATCGACCGCAACATCAACTACACCAACTTCTGCACCGAGTACTGCACCTTCTGTAACTTCTACCGCCCGATGAACTCCCCCGAAGGCTACATCCTTCCGAAGGAAACCATCTATCAGAAGATCCAGGAAACGATCGACCTCGGCGGCACCGGCGTTCTGATGCAGGGCGGCCTCCATTCCGAACTCAAGATCGAATGGTATGAAGACCTCTGTCGTTCCATCAAAGACAAATTCGGAGACCGCATCTGGCTCCATTTCCTCAGCGCCCCCGAGATCCTGAACATCGCAACCATCTCCGGCATCTCGATCTACGACACCATCGCCCGCCTCAAAGACGCCGGTCTCCAGTCGATTCCCGGAGCCGGTGCCGAGATCCTCGACGACGAAGTCCGCCACCGCATTGCCCGCCTCAAGTGCAACACAGAAGAGTGGATCGACGTCCACCGCACCGCCCACAAGCTCGGCGTCCGCACTACTGCCACGATGATGTTCGGTACCGGTGAGACCATCGAACACCGCATCAATCACCTCGAGCAGATCCACCGCCTCCAGGAAGAAACCGGCGGCTTTACAGCCTTCATCCCCTGGGCCTTCCAGCGCGAAGGCACCTCCCTCGGCCGCTTCGTCAAAGAAGAAGCTACTGCCGTTGAGTTCTTGAAGATGCTAGCCCTGAGCCGGGTCTACCTCGACAACATCTGCAACATCCAGACCAGTTGGGTCACCCCGGGCCTCAAGATCTGCCAAATGGGACTTCGCTTCGGTGGCAACGATGTCGGCAGTATCATGATCGAAGAAAACGTGGTCTCGCAGGCTGGTGCAAACTACCACGCCAGCGAAGAAGACCTCCGCCGCCTCATCCGCGACGCCGGCTTCATCCCCAAACAGCGCGACACGCTCTACCGCACCTACTTCCTCAACTAAGCCCCTCGGTCGCCCCGGCGGCCGAGACGCTCTGCGCCCCGCACGCATTCGCCACTCGTGCCGCCTCCAACGGCCCCAGCCCCCGCAGCATCGCCGCCAGACATCCGCCGCAAAAGCAGTCCCTCGCGACACATACCCGAACCCAACTGCATTACGATAAGTAGCTTGGCTACCGTAAATAACGACACCGCATTCTTCGGGCATCCCCGAGGCCTTTCCACACTCTTCTTTACCGAGATGTGGGAGAGATTCAGCTACTACGGCCTCCGCGCCATCCTCCTCCTATATATGGTCGCGGACCCATCCACCGGCGGCCTCGGATTCTCCATCGCCAAAGCCAGCGCCATTTATAGCCTCTACGCTTCGATGAACTATCTGCTCGCCTTACCCGGTGGTTGGCTGGCCGACAAGTTCCTCGGTCTTCGCAACTGCGTCCTTCTCGGCGGCCTCCTGATCGCAATCGGCAACGGCCTGATGTTCTTCCCCGGCCATGTCACCTTCTACTTCGGTCTTACCGGAATTGTCTTCGGTACAGGCTTGCTCAAAACTAACGCTTCGACCATGGTCGGGACGCTATACAGAGAGAACGACAACCGCCGCGATTCTGGCTTCTCGATCTACTACATGGGCATCAACATTGGTGCGCTAGTCTCGCCACTGGTGGTTGGCTATCTTGCCCAGAGAGTCAACTGGCGCTACGGCTTCCCGGTTGCATCGCTCTTCATGGTCATCGGAATCATCCAGGTCTACCTGGGTTCAAAGAACTTCCCCGATCGCGTCTTCAAGGCCGTTCCTCCCTCAGACATCTTCGAGCAGAAATCGAACCAGCAATGGCTCAAGTACGGGCTCGCAACCATGGTTGCCATCGCTGCAGCGATCTTCCTGATCTCGCCAAGCGCTGAAGGCCTGGCCGATTCCTTCGGTGCCGTCCTCCTGACGATCGTTATCGCAGTACTGGGCTTCCTCCTCTTCAAAGGAAGCCCCAACGCCTACGAGCGCCGTCGCCTCGCGGTCGTCTGCATCCTCTTCTTCATCTCGACGCTCTTCTGGTCGAGCTTTGAACAGGCCGGTTCCACCCTGAACCTCTTCGCCGAACAAAACACCGTGGACCTTTTCCCGTCCACCTGGTATCAGAGCTTCAACTCTGCCTTCCTCATCCCACTTGCTCCGGTTTTCGCCGCTCTCTGGATCCGCATGGGCGATCGCCAGCCCAGCGTTCCGATCAAGTTCACGATTGCTCTGATCTTCGTTGGCCTGGGCTACGTCTGGCTGATGTTCGGAGCCCAGATGACAACTGGCGGCGCGAAGGTGTCTCCGCTATGGCTGGTAGGAACCTACTTCCTCCATACAGTGGGCGAACTTTGCCTATCCCCGGTTGGTCTCAGCGCCATGACCAAACTGGCTCCGGCTCGAATGGCAGGCTTCATCATGGGCGTCTTCTTTATGTCGATCGCCAGTGGCAACTACATTGGAGGCCGTCTCGCCAGCCTGTACGAGAAGCTTCCCCTACCGCAACTCTTTGGTGGCATCGGTGCCTTCTGCATCATAGTGGCGCTGGTCTTCGCCTGCTTTGCCAAACCGGTCGCCCGCATGATGGAGTCTGAGAAATAAGCCATGAAGCGCCTGCTCTTCTTATGTCTCATAGGAACGATCAGCTGGGCTGACCCGGCGCAGATTCTCACTAAGCGTTGCCTCTCCTGTCACAACACATCGTCCAGGATGGGGAACCTGAGTCTTGCTACTCGCGCTGATGCCGAGCGAGTGCTGTCCGGGCGTCTTCTCGATCGTATAGAGAAGGGCCAGATGCCTCCGGGAGGCGGACTTCCAGCTCCAGAGCGCGATGAGCTTAAAGCGTGGCTGGCCGCTGGCGCGCCATGGCAAGGCACCTTGTCCGGTCGCCGAGACTGGTGGTCACTCCAGCCGATCCAGTCCAAGGGCACTTCTATCGATCAACACATCGAGGCAGGTCTTCAATCCAAAGGGCTGAAACTATCTCCTCCGGCGGATCGCCGCACCTTGATCCGGCGAGTCACCTTTGACCTTACCGGCTTGCCGCCAACGCCGGCAGAGATCGACGCCTTCCTCACAGATCGATCCAGTGATGCCTATGAGAAGCTGATTGACCGTCTACTTGCTTCTCCTGCCTACGGCGAGCGCTGGGGTCGCCATTGGCTCGATGTGATCCGCTACGGCGAATCGCATGGCTACGAACAGAACCATGTTCGCCCCAACGCCTGGCCCTTCCGCGACTATGTCATCGGAGCCTTCAACCGGGATCTCCCCTTCAACCGTTTCATGATGGAGCAGATTGCCGGAGATGCACTTGATCCGGCCGTTGATGTCGCCACTGGCTTTCTGGTTGCTGGCCCACACGATACTGTCGGCAACTCAAACCTCGCAGCCACCCGTCAACAGCGAGCTGACGATCTCGACGACATAGTCAATGCAACCGCCTCGTCCTTCCTTGGGCTCACGGTTAACTGCGCCCGCTGCCACGACCACAAATTCGACCCTATCCAGCAAGCTGACTATTACCGCATCGCCGCCATCATGAATGGCGTGAACCACGGCGAGCGCAGCATCGCTTCTCCAGCCGAGAAGGCGAAAAGAGATGAATTAGCTGGCCCGATCGAGGCGCAGATCAAGGTTGCCAGGCAGAGGCTGGAAGCGCTCACCGGTCAGGCCAAAGACCAGCGCGGCTCAGCCGAGGCGGCTCTTAAGTCCCGCTACCGCAATCCCGTTTCTCCCTTTGGCACCGAAGAAATCTTCGAGCCGATTACTGTGACCCAGGTGCGAATCTCAGCGCCTCTAGGCTTTCCTGGTGGCCTCGACGAAGTTGAAGTGTTCTCCCCCGATGGGCTGAACGTGGCCGCCAGCGCAACCATCAAAGTGAGTTCGACTCGCATTGCAGATGGCAATCCGGATGCTTACCACCAGCGCCACTTGAACGACGGAAACTTCGATAAGCGGTGGTTCCCGGAAGGGAATGGCCCTGCCTTCATCACAATCGAATTCCCTAAGGCAACGCGCATCAACAAAGTTGCTTGGTCTACCGATCGTGTCCGTGCCTTCCAGGGCAAGTTTCAGCAGAATACGGTTTCCAACTACAAGCTGGAATTCTCACCCGAAGCCCTGAGCATTACAGGTGAGAATCGACTGCCACATCGGCCACAAGAACTCGATCGTCTGGTAACACTGGAAGCCCTCCCCGCACAAGAACGCGCTGAGTTCGCCGCGCTGGAACAATCGATCAAAGACCTTGAGGCCCAGCTCAAGAAGATTCCCGCATTGCCGATGGCCTATGCCGGTACCTTCAAGCAGCCTTCGGAACCCGTGTTTTTGCTCAAGGGCGGCAATGTCATGCAGAGAGGGGAAGTGATCGTTCCCGCAAGCCTGAGTTCTGTCACGCACTCTCCCTTTACTGTTCCGCTGGAAGCACCGGAGAAGGAGCGCAGGCTCAAGTTCGCCGAGTGGCTTGCTGATGACAAGAACCCTCTCACCCCACGCGTAATTGTTAACCGAATTTGGCACTATCACTTCGGTCGCGGCATCGTAGCCACTCCCTCCGACTTTGGCTACAACGGTGAGCGGCCAACGCATCCGGAACTACTTGACTATCTCGCCCAACGACTGATCTCGAACGGTTGGAAGATGAAGCCTCTGCACCGCGAAATCCTGCTTTCGAAGGCCTACCGGCAATCGAGCGCACATATCCCCGAAGCTGCCAGGATCGATTCTGACTCCCGTTTGCTTTGGCGCTTTCCGCCGCAGCGCCTCGATGCCGAATCGTTGCGTGATTCCATGTTGTTTGTCTCTGGC
>JAPKYY010000577.1 GCA_026394095.1 Acidobacteriota bacterium
TGCGGCACCAGCAGGAACTCGGTGACTTGTTCATCCTCATCATCAAAGGGCACCATAAAGCCAGAAATCTTGATATTTGCTCCGGTGAATGAGGAAAGCTCAGTTGAGGCTTTTCCGGTTTTGACGTCCAGCGTCCGGAGCGTTTTCCAGTCCATGCGCTTGAATCCGTCGAGAGATACAGGCTTGGGGCCAGCCGCTTCGTCGATCGGCAACTCAACGCCCCTGGCATCGGCAGGTCTGGCACGATTGGTTTCGGTAGACACTTCGACAGTGCGGTAGGTAGGGCCGCAGGCGGCGAGAGCGAGGCTGAGTAGAGTCAAAGTGATAATCTGAATTTGCACGGTGTTATTGGGTGTATAGTCGACATCATCGCAAAGCAAGGGTACTCTTTGCCCTGTCGGATGTTCTGCTTACGGCGCTTGCCTTTGAAGCGGCGTATCTGACGCGTTCGCTGTTACCGCTGACGCATGAATTCTTTCTGGCTGCATCGCTAAAGGTATTGCTCTTTGGAGTGGCGGCGATATCAAGTGTCGTTTTCTGCCTCTGGGTACAAGTGTACGACCGCCTCGATGGGGCCAACCGTTATGTGATCTTTCGCGAGACAGCAAAGCAGGCCGTTTTTGGCGTAATGACCATGGTGCTGGTCGATTACTTTCTCAAGCTCGACCTGAGCCGATTCTTTTTGCTCTGCTTCGTCGGCCTTCAGTTTTTCTTTCTCCTGCTCTTCCGATTGAACTCGGGAAGCCTGGTGGGGTTGATTCGCCGTGAGTTTGGAGGCCAGCACTTTGTTTTGATCTTTGGGAGCGGTGAGAGGGCAGAAGAATTAGCCCGTCAAATCGAAGTGAACGCAGTAGCGGGAACTCGCGTGCTCGGGATTGTGAACGACACGGCAGAGGTAACCGCAGCGTTGCGGGATCACATCGTCGATGAGGTCTTGTTCGCAGTAGAGCCCGAGAGGTTGAGCAGCCTGGCCGAGCTGTTCCTTCAGTGCGATGAAGAGGGTGTCAGGACGCGCTTGAGCCTGGAGTTCTTCCCACATGTAAACAGCGAGGTCTATCTCGATCGTCTGGGGCCAACACCGATGCTGACCTTCAGCGCTACCCCAACCGACGAGATCAAACTTTTGGCCAAACGTATTGTCGATTTTTCTGTCGCTGCACTAGCCTTGCTGCTTGCTTCACCAGTGTTGGTTCTGGCTGCAGTGCTGATTCGTTTGACCTCGCCCGGGAAGGTGATCTTCCGCCAGCAAAGATGCGGTTTGAATGGGCGGAAGTTTGTGGTTTATAAATTCCGTTCGATGGTGGAAAACGCTGAGGCGCTCAAGCAGCAATATGCACATCTGAATGTAAAGAAGTTGAATTTCAAGATTCCGAATGACCCGCGGCTCACGCCAGTGGGCAGATGGTTGCGTAAGTTCTCGATTGATGAGCTGCCACAGTTGTGGAATGTGCTGAAGGGCGATATGTCGCTAGTCGGGCCGCGCCCTGCGACGCCCGATGAGGTTGAGAATTATGCCGGCTGGCAAAGGCGTCGCCTGAGGATGCGCCCAGGACTTACCTGCATCTGGGCCGTAGAGGGACGAGACCGTCTTGATGTCGAGACCGTTATGAAGATGGATATGGAATACATCGATAACTGGTCGTTGTCGCTGGATAGCCGGATTTTATTGCGGACAATTCCGCTGGTATTGCTGGGACGAGGAGCGAACTGATTATGCAACTGTTACCGACTGAAGAAGAAATCGTAGAATTGCTGCGCGAGACGGGGGCGCTACGGACTGGGAATTTTGTCTACCCCGACGGTAGCTATACCGATGAATATCTCGGCTTGACGCTGGTGATGAGCTACTACAAAAACGCTAATATCCTGAGCGTTGCCTAGAGCCGGAAGGAGCTTGCAAACACAGAACCTGGCCGCAAACTACAGCATTTGAAGGCACTGGTAGAGAGCCATGGAGCTGAGGTGGTAGGGCTTGCAGTCATGATCTATCAGCCCTGGCCCGATGCTCCTGACTTTGCACCTCTCCCGATGTTTTATCTCGCCAAGCTCGATAGCTTTTCAGCCCGCGAGGTCCCTAAGGATGTCAAGGACGACGGCGAAGAGATCACTAAAGTTTGGAGCTGATCGCAGTAATCGCCCGGGTGAAGCGGTCAACGTCTTCGATCGAGGCGTAGATGTTGGGAGTGACGCGGATGCAATCGAATTCGTTAGCGATTACGCGGGTGCGGACGTGGATTTTGTACTTGTCCATCAATTGCTGTGTGAGCTTGTCTGAGGGCAGCCCTTCGACCGAGAGCGCTCCAATGCCGCAGGATTGATTGGGGTCGTCCGCGTTGCGGAGGATCACCCGGGGGACGTTGCGCAGAGCGCCTTCCCAACGCCGCCTTAGATAGCGTAGTCGCTCTTCTTTCCTTTTCGCTCCCAGGCCGCGGTGGAAGGCAAGCGCGTCTGCAATCGAATTACGCATTGCGACAGGCTGGGTGCCGATGCTCTCGAATTTGCGAATGTTGTTACGCATCGAGGCAGGTACTCCAACCAGCGGCCACACGTTTGGAATGTGCTCCCGGCGCATATAGAGAAAACCTGTGCCGACTGGGGCCGTGAGCCATTTGTGGAGGCTGGTGGCGTAGAAGTCGCAATCGATGTCGCTCACCTTGAAGTCAATATGAGCGAAGCCATGGGCTCCATCGACGATCGAGTAGATGCCGCGGCGGCGGGCTTCTTTGCAAATAGCTGCTATGGGGAAGATCTGGCCAGTGGTGAAGGTCAGATGTGAAACGAGGATCGCGCGTGTCTTGGGCGTGACGTTCTGGAAGAAGAGATCGAAGAGGTGTTGCGGACTCTTGGGTGGAGTGGGATAGGGGAACTTCTTGAGGATGATCTTCTCGCGAAAGGCTCGCTGTTCGAGGCTTGAGATCATGCTGGGGTAGTCCTGCGTTGTTGTCAGCACTTCATCGCCCGGCTTAAGGTCAAGGCCGAGGAGGACTGTGTGAAGGCCTTCGCTGGTGTTACGTGTGATGGCGAGTTCTTCCGGGGAGCAGCCAAATTCGCGGGCCAGGTCTTCGCGGATGATGTCGGTTTCTGGCAGCAGCAATTCATCGACGTAATGGGAGGGCGAGAGGTTGGTGAGAGTCCAGTAGCGTTGCATCGCTTCCTGAACAACTTTGGGGGCGGGACAGACAGAGCCGTTGTTGAAGTTAAGAAGGTTACGATCCACCGTGAAGGCCATCCGGGCGTTGAACCAGAAGTCTTCATTGGAGGCGGCTTCAAGCGGGCTTTGAGCCTGCATGCTTTGAAGAGCAGCTAAAGCGGCAAGGACCGAGCGGCGTGTCATTTGTCTATGCTAGCCCGAGAGGCTTCAAAAAGAGCTGCGATATGCACCTCGGCGCAGTCGATAACGGGAAAGCCGCAGTCATGGCCTTCGAAAGCAAGAAAGAAATCCGTACCCCCGAGGAGAACCGCGTCCGCGGAAAGCGATGCACCGGCTTTGAAGAAGAAGGCCCGGTCTTCGTCTGTCGCCCAGCCACGGGTGGCCATGTTGACGTAGGCGTTATGAACCTCATCGAAGAGCGGCCCCTCCGGGACGATCAACTCCGCTGAGTCTATCCCCCCATAGAAGCGTGACTCCATCACAGCCTTAGTGGCCAAAAGCCCGAGTTTGCGCAGGCCTCGTTGTTGAAAGTGGGCATTCAGCGCCGGGATAGCGTCGATGACAGGCAGGGGTGATATCGACTTGAATTCGTTAATGCAGAAGTGGCCAGCAAGTGACGTGACTGCGACGGCTTCTGCCCCGGCTGCGGCGAGGCGTTTCGTAAGAGATTCAAAGATCTCGGCCTGTCGAGCGGGAGTCTTGGCGATCATGTTGGCAAAGAGATCGGGCATATGGGCATGGACGATGGTGAGATCCATTGGAAGACCCGCGTCCGCATAGGCTTTCGCCAGGTGCCGATAATAAAAGGCCGTAGACGCAGGCCCGATTCCACCGATCAATCCGAGATGCATCTCTCGATGATAAGTCAGCCAATCTGGGCCAGGAAGTATCGTGCTCTTTCTGGATCTGTAAGGCCGAGCGGCCAGAAGCGTTCGCAATCGTGGCGGCCGGATTCCAGTTGGAAGAGGCCTTGCGACTTGTATTCCGCGATCAACCAGTTGACGATCACGCTATAGGTAAGAGATTCGGCGCGGGATACGGCTCTAGATCTTGAGAACTGGAATACGGGAGGGTTCGTTGCCGGACGGGATGAATGGGCTGGCTCAACGGCCAGAAGCAATGGGCGTTGTTGGGCCGGAAGCATGTCCAGAATCTCAATGGTGAGATTGGCAACCGCGATGTGATGACCATGTTCTCCAGGGTTTGGAGATAGAACAAAGATCGCATCATAGACGTGGCTGAGGATGCGCTTCTCAATGCGGTGCTTCAACTCGTGAAGCCGCCAGGCGCGATGGGCGTCGCGTTCCTGTTGGGTGTAACCCGGGTCAGGTTGCCCCAGGAATTCAGTGTGGCGTACGCCAAGTAGCTTGCCCGCCCGCAGGGACTCTTCGCGACGGATCTCCGGAAGCAGGGCGTGATCTTTGCCTCCTTCAGTGAGGTCGAGCCCATAGACATGGCCCGCGAGGGCGGCAAAGCGGTGGCCGCCAGCGCCATCGGTAACGATCATCTGATCGACTATCCCGTTGAGCTCACGCGCGACGCGATAGAGGGTGGCGGCGCAATAGTATTCGTCGTCGGGATGAGCGGCGATCAGGAGCACTGACGGCGGAGTGGAGATGAGTACGGGTGGGGTCTGGGTGGTTTCAACGAGAGTCATGCGGCCTCACTTTGACGGCGGGTTTGTTGGGAAATGAAGCGAGCAGCAAAAGTAGCGATTGAGGTGCGGGCGTGACGGCTTTCCTGCTCGAGCCATTCCAGCGCGGATTGGGGTGTGTAGCCGAAATTGCTAGCCAGGATTGCCTGAGCGCGGGCCTCGAGCTTCCGAGTGCGCAACTCCTCGTGTTGTAGGTTGAGTTGAGCACGGAGGCGACTATGCTCCGCTGACCTTGACTGCAAGATGGTGTAGTTGAGCAGGATACCTTCAAGGGCGGAAACGAACTGGAATAACTCCGCTGCACGGATCGCTGGTTTGGAGGCCAAGACGTCCAAGCTGCCATAAAGGAATGGCCCTGAGCGTAGCTGTCGGCTGAGGATGATGCCGGCAGGGTTCGAATTCTTCGACAGATAAGTGGCACCAATGCTCGTACCACGCAGAGGGTTGTGAATTGCAATTCGCACTTCGTCGAGCAGGGCAAGCTGGCCAATGGATTTAGCTAGCTGCTCGATAGCCTCGGTTGGGAGAGCTGCATGGGCAAGCAAAGTGCTGGCCGATTGCAGCAAATGCGTAGCAATCGAGAGTGGAGAGACTTGATTCTGCATAAAGTATATCTACTTGATCGAGAATAGCCCGAAAACAAGAAAATGTCAATATTGTCGATCAAATTAATAGACTATTGTGGGTTTAGATGTAGTACATGAGCTCTTCGCCTTGTTCGGCTTCGAGCCTGGCGGCATCCACTTTTTTGCAGACGTCGGCGAGAGTTGTGTGATCGAGAATGTCTGCGGTTGCGTCGCGCACCTGGCGCATCAGGATTCTAGTGCCGCAGAAGCGGATATCAGGGCATTCATCACATTTGCGAAAGTTAGATTCGCTGGCGCACGGGAGTGGAGCGAGAGGGCCGTCGATCATGCGGATGATGGAGCCAACGGTTACCTTATCTGCAGGCACCGCGAGGACGTAGCCTCCATATCGGCCTCGACGGCTATCCACCAGGCCTTTCATCTTCAGGCTGAGGAGGATCTGCTCGAGGAACTTCTTGGGAATGTCCTCCTCTTTACTCAAGTCACCGATGAGAGCCGGCTGATCCGAGCCACGACGGGTTAGGGCATAAAGAGCTCGGAGGGCATATTGAGTTCGCTTGGACAAGGTGCGCATGAGCCCTCTTATTCTACTTGGAAAATGAATCTCGATAAAAACGATGGACAAATAGATGTATCTGTTTTAGATTACGAATAGCCATGAAGAAAACCCTTTTGTCGATGAGTTTACTAGTGATGCCTCTGATGGGACAGTCTTTACAGGGCATCTGGGATGCAACTGTTGTGAGCAACGGCTTGACGATTCCCTTCCGCTTTGAGATTGCGGCCAAGCCTGGTTTGGCGTCTGGAGCTTTTTTCAATGGATCGGACAAATACAAGTCTTCAGCCGGAAGCTTTGACGGAAAAACGCTCAAGCTTGAATTTGACTACTATGCGACCAAGCTCAGTGCGACCTATGACGGCAAGGCATTGACCGGTGAATATGGGCGTGGCAAGCGAGTTTATGAATTTCGAGCAGTTCCACACGTGGAAGCAGTGAGCGAAGGAAAGGCTCCTGAAATTGGGGGCATTTGGGAAATTGAAACCAACAGCCCAAAGGGTGAGAAGGCCTGGCGCTTTATCGTAGAGCAAATAGGAAATTCGGTGAATGCTTCGATATTGCGGATTGACGGCGATACGGGGACGTTGAGTGGTGGGTAACGGGAAGGAAAGTTCCTATTGAGCCACTTTTCGGGAGCACGTCCCGGATTGCTTGAAGTGAGTGTGAAGGAGGACGGGACGCTCGGGCTCAAGCAGAACGGGAAGATGGAGTATGTAGCTCGCCGGCCCGAGGTGGCAAGGGCGCAAGGTCTTGTCGAACCCAGCGACGCTCATCACTTTACTACGGTGAAGAACACGGCGGAGCCATTCCGCTTTGCCTATCCTGATCTGACGGGAAAGGTGGTGAGCGAGAGCGACGCGCAGTTTCGAGGCAAGGTTGTACTGATCAACATTACAGGAAGCTGGTGCCCGAATTGCCACGATGAAGCTCCTTTTCTGGCAGCACTTTACAAGAAGTACAAGAAGGACGGGCTGGAGATTGTCGCGCTTGACTTCGAAGAAGCAGAACAGTTAGCTGACCCGGTTCGTCTCAGGGCATTCGTCAAGAAGTATGGGATTGAATACACCGTGCTGCTGGCTGGGGAGACGGGGGAAGCGAAAGAAAAGCTATCGCAGGCTCAAAACTGGAATGCCTGGCCGACTACCTTTTTTGTAGGCCGGGATGGCCTGGTGAAGGGTGCCCATGCCGGTTTCCCGAGCAATGCTTCGGGGCCTTTGTTTGAGGCGGCGAAGAAAGAGTTTACGGCGACGGTTGAAAAATTACTATCTGAGCGTCAGGTCTCTTCCCGATAACGGGAGCTTTGTGGTAATCTAAAGATTCTGGCAGTTTGCGGGGACGTAGCTCAGTTGGTTAGAGCGCCGGCCTGTCACGCCGGAGGTCACGGGTTCGAGCCCCGCCGTCCCCGCCATTTCTTTTCTCCCCCCTTAAAGTTGGTTTCGATGTTTCCCACACAAGCCCCCAAACTACAGATTGCTCAGAGTGAAGACTACAAGGAAAGCTATTCCAACTCGGTTCAGGTGCGCGTGAACCTTTGGGATTTCTTTTTGATGTTCGGGACCATTTCGCAGACGGTTCCCGATACGGTGAACATCACGAACTTTCAGGGCGTCTATCTCAGCCCCCAACAGGCGAAGGCATTGGCCAATCTGTTGAACCAGAACATTGCCCAATATGAGGGTACGTTTGGTGAGATTCGCCTTGAGCCAGCCAACGGCTCTGGCCCCGTTCAATAGGATTCACGCTTGCTGCAGAGGCGGGCAGTATCGGTTGCGATTCTGTTTGGCGTCTTTGCGTTCATCCTCTTTAGTACCCATTTCAAACTGATTTCCCTGCCCTTCTTCTGGGATGAAGCGGGGCAGTTTATTTCTCAGGCTCAGGATTTGTATCAGGGCGGAGCTCTCATTCCTAAATCGGCTATGCCGAATTCTCATCCTCCCGGGCTGCCGCTGCTGTTGGCTGTGGTTTGGAAAGTGTTTGGGTATTCGATCCCAC
>JAPKYY010000093.1 GCA_026394095.1 Acidobacteriota bacterium
GAGGCGGACTTTGCCCTTCCAGCCGCCGTGTCGTTTGTAGATGCTCTTGACGAAAGCTCGGAAGGGGGCGATGCCGGTGCCGACGCCCACCATGAGCAAGTTCGCTTCGTTGCTTGCTGGAACCTGGAACTGGACGCCGTAGGGCCCAGTGATCAGGATGGTGTCGCCGGGGGTGGCGTCGCAAAGGTAGTTAGAGGCGCGGCCAGGGTATCGCTCGCCACTAATGTCGTCAATTGAGAAGCAACGGCGCACGCAGATCGAAAGCGTGTTGCCCCGGTAATCGTCGCCGAGGCTGGGACTGGCGATTGAGTAGAGTCGGAGGTGTTGGGTGTTACCGAATTCGTAAGGGCCGGGGGCGAGAACGCCTATGCTCTGACCTTCTGTATAGCTGAAGGGAGTGTCGTCGAAGCGGAGGACGAGGTGGCGCACTTCGGCCTCCGAGTTCTCTGGCGTAATGATCTCGGTGCTCTGAAGCGTCATTTCATGAGGGTTATTTGTATCGTAATCGGAGAGTCTCATCTTGTTTCTCGCTTTAAATCGGTATGGCACAGGCCTTTGCCGGTGCAGGTGCTGCCGCTACAGCCGTTGAGCAGGAAGTCGAGGACGTCCTTGTCAGGGTTCTGGCATCCGGAGCGGCGGCGGACGACGCCCAGGATATAGACCCAGAGGCAGAGAATCACGAAGAATCCAGTAACAGCCTCGAGGAGTGAATAGAGAATCGTCATTTGCCACCGCCCATGCCAGCGAAGCCCATGAAGGCCATGGAGAGGATGCTGGCGAGGACCAGGGTGATCGCGGTGCCGCGGGCCAGGCTAGGAATGTCGGAGAGGTCGGTGCGCTCACGGACGAGGGAGAGCAGGACGATGGCAAAGCAGAAGCCGCCACTGGCAGCGATGGCGAAGACGGTGCTTTGCAGGAAGTCATAGTTTCTTACGGTCTGGAAGAGGGCAACGGCAAGTACCGCACAATTGGTGGTGATGAGGGGCAGATAGATTCCGAGTTCTTTGAATAGCGCCGGACTTAGTTTCTTGATCACCATCTCAGTAAGCTGCACGGTGGCGGCGATGATGACGATGTAGGAGATCAAGCGCAGATATTCGACGTGGAGCGCGGTGAGAAGGAGGTTTGTGCCGTAGGCAAGGATAGAACTCACCGTGATGACAAACATTACCGTGACGCCCATGCGCCAGGCGGTGGCGAACTTGCTGGAGAGGCCAAGGAAGGGACACATGCCGAGGAAGACGCACAACACGAAGTTGTTGATCAGGAATGAGTCGATGAAGATCTGGGTGAGTGAGTCGTTCATGAGCGTGCATCCAGGAGGTCTTGGGCGGAGGGGGCGGGTTTGGTTTTGCGTTCTTTGTACCAGGCAAAGATGAGCAGCCAGGCGGCGAGGGTGATGAAGCCACCGGGAGGAAGCAGGAAGAGGACCCAGGGTTCAAAGTGGGGGCCGAAGAGTGAGAGGCCGAGGAAAGATCCCGCGCCCAGGACTTCCCGGACCGTACCCAGCAGGGTGAGGCCGAGAGTGAATCCAAGACCGTTGCCGAGGCCGTCCATCAAGGAGCGGCCGACGGAATTCTTTGCGGCGAAGGCTTCGGCGCGGGCGAGGATGATGCAGTTGACGACGATGAGGGCGAGGAAGGGGCCTAGTGCTTTGTAGATGTCGATGCTGATGGCTTTAACCACGTAGTCCGTTACGGTGACGGCGGTGGCGGCGATGGCGATGTAGGTGGCGATTCGGACCTGTTTCGGTACCTGGTGGCGGATCATCGAGATGAGGCCGTTGGAGCAGACGAGAACGAAGGTGGTTGCGAGGCCCATGGCGAGGGCGTTGCGGACGCTATTGGTTACGGCGAGTGTGGGACACATGCCGAGAACCTGTACGAAGGTGGGGTTTTCCTTCCAAAGACCATTAAGCAGGGGATTGTCTTGTGGCTGGCTCATTTGTTGCCTCGTTCGATGATTTGCCGGTTGCGCTCGATGATGGGGGCTATTTCGGCGATGCTCTTCTGGAGCATGCGTCCGACGGCGCGGGAGGAAATTGTAGCGCCTGAGATCGCGTCGATTTCCCAAGGGTTCTTTTTTGTGCCGTGCTTTACGGCAAGGATGGGTTTAGAAGTGTCGAGCTTGCGGAAGTTGGCCAGGAAGTCAGGGTCTTTGCCAATCTTGTCTCCGAGGCCGGGGGTCTCCTTCATTTCGACCACTGTGAAGCCGATGATGGTTTTGGAGCCCGGATCATAGGCGTACAAAGCCGAGATCATGTCGCCGTAACCTCGCTCGCTAGCCTCAAAGACCAGGCCGAGGAGTTTTCCGGATTTGTCGTAGCCTGCGAAAAGCTTCTGGCCTTTGGCGTCCACGTTGGTGAGGGGGGCCAGTTCGCCGGAGGGCTGAACGATGAAAGTGAGTTGCTTGTCTGCGCCTGGGAGTAACTGGGCAATGGAGTCCCGATTGATGATTTCCTGATTGACGCGGATTCGATCTTCGGTGAGCACTTTTGCCCCGACGATGAGGACTCCACAGATCAGCGAGATCAGGCCGAGATAACGGATGATTTTGATGCTGCTCACTTTGCACCTGCTGGCTTGCGCGCGCCGTATGGACGCGGAGGCGTGAGTTTGTCGATCAAGGGCGAGAGGGCATTGCCGAGGAGGATGGCGTACATGACGCCTTCTGGAAGGCCGCCCACGTTGCGGATGAGGACGGTGAGGAAGCCCATGAGGATTCCGTAGATCCACATGCCTCGGGGAGTGACCGGTGAGGCTACGGGATCTGTGGCCATGAAGGTGGCACCGAAGAGGAGGCCGCCTGTGAAGAGGGTAAAGATTGCGTCTGGATAGGCTTGTGGGTTGGCCAGATGGAAGAGGGTTGCGGTGGCGATCGCGCCTGCGAGCATGGCGGCAGTGATGCGCCAGTCCATCATCTTGCGGGCTACTAGATATGCGCCACAAAGGAGGATGAGGAAGCCGGGCATCTCACCCGAGGAGCCCGAGCGCTGGCCCCAGAACATGGGCCAGGGGTCTGAATAGAGATGATCGAATTTCAGCATCACGAGGGGAGTGGCGCTGGTGAAGGCGTCGAGCATGGCGGCTGGCTTCATCAAAGGAGCCGTCAGTGTGGTGGGGATGAATTCTGTGAATCGATTGGCGAGGCCGGCTGGGGTGTAAGTTGAAATTGCGACGGGGAAGGCGGCCTGGAGGAAGGCGCGGCCGACGAGGGCTGGATTGAAGACGTTTGAGCCGAGGCCGCCGAAGAGGAGTTTGCCGGGGGCGATGGCGATGAGGCCTCCGACGACGGCCATCCAAAGGGGGTAGCCGGGGGGCAGCGCGAGGCCGAGGAGGAGGCCGGTGATGGTGGCGCTCCAGTCGTTGACCGTTGAACGATTGCCGGAGAGGCGGCATCCGGCGTGTTCTGTGAGGATGCAAGTTGCCGTGGTGATTGTGAGGAGTAGCGCGGCGCTGAGGCCGAAGTTCCAGATGGCAAAGGCGGCTAGGGGCAAGAGCGCGTAGACGACGTTGCGCATGATCTTGTCGACCGAGAGCGGGCCGTGGAGGTGAGGCGAGGAACGGACTTCGAGGATGGTTGTCGTTTCGGTGGTCATCGGCGGGCCTTCTCTTCACGATTGAGTTGTTTGGCGACGCGGAAGTATTGCACCAGCGGGATGTGAGCAGGGCAGACGTAGCTGCAGCAGCCGCATTCAAAGCAGTCGTTGAGGTGGTAGGTGGATTCCATTTCTTCGTAGCGTTCTTTCTTGGCAAGGAGGCCGAGGTGAGAAGGATCGAGATGGATCGGGCAGACATTGACGCAGGCGGCGCAGTGGATGCAGGGGTAGATGTGCGAGCTTGCTTCCGTTTCGTTTTTGGTGAGGACGAGGACGCCGGTGACGCCTTTGGTGAGCGGGATGTCGAAGGAGCCGATGGAGGCACCCATCATGGGGCCGCCGAGAATCACGGATGTGGCCTTGCTGGTGCAGCCGGCTTGTTCGAGGGCCCAGCGGAGTGGGGTGCCCAAGGGAATGAGGTAGTTACCGGGCTTGGTGAGGGCGGGGCCGGTGAGGGTTACGACACGTTCGATGAGGCCTTGACGGTTGGGAAGCAGGTCGCCGATTTGGGCTAGTGTTGCGACGTTGAAGACGGCGACGCCTGTGTCTGAAGGGAGGCCGCCGGAGGGGATTTCACGCCCGAGGAGGACTTTGACGAGCATCTTCTCTGCACCTTGCGGGTACTTGGCTGCGACGGCTTCAATCGAGATGTCGGTGCGGCCGGCGTTGGCTTCGCGGAGTGCGGCGAGAGCATCTGGTTTGTTGTCTTCCACGCCAACAACGGCTCGATCTGCGCCGACGGCCCGCATGACGATGCGGGCCCCTTGCAGAACCTGCTTTGGGTACTCGACCATGACGCGATGATCGGTGGTGAGGTAGGGTTCGCATTCGCAGCCGTTGACGAGAACAGTGTCGATCTTTTTGCCTTCGGGAACGCGTAGCTTTACGTGGGTGGGGAAGGCTGCTCCGCCGAGGCCGACGACGCCGGTGGCTTGCACGGCGGATACGATCTCGGAGGGAGTCATGTTGTTGATGTCCTGATCTGCGCCGTAGAGGACTTCCTGACTTGCAGCGGGATAGGGCTTGATGTAGATGGCCGGGGAGAGGTCGCCTTTGGCGCTGGGAGCGGGTGCGATTCTCTCAACGCGACCAGTTGCCGGGGCGTGCATGGGGACGCTCATGAAGCCGTCTGCTTCGGCGATGGGTTCGCCGCGGCCAACTTCCTGTCCTTCGCGTACGATGGCTTTTGCCGGCTTGCCAGCGTGCTGAGAGAGCGGCACGATCAATAGGGGCGGGAAGGGCAAACGCCGGATGGGGAGCGCCGAGGTTTGATCCTTGTGCTCTGGGACATGTACGCCCCGCCATAGCCGTTTTGTGCCGAAGATATTCATGCGGGTTAGTTGTACTTGGCTGCGCGCTTGACGAGTTTGTCGAGTTCTTTCTCGGTGGGGTCGAGCGGGAGCCCGGGGTGGATGATGCTGGCGGTGCACTTTTCAGCGGCGCGCACGAGATCGCGATAGGGTCCGCCTTTGGGGTTCTTGATGAAGGCCTGTTTGTTTTCGTTGTAAGCGAAGATGTTCTTGTTGATGCGCGTGCATTCGTCGCAAGAGGTGCAGAGGGCGGTTTCGATCCAGGGCATCGTTGAGGCTTGAGCCTCGACCGGAGCTGCGGCTTCGATGGTGGTTGGTGCTGCTGCGATCGGCTTCGGAGCCGCGCCGGAGAGGATGTTGCCACTGGCGGCCATTTCGATCAACTGGGCAGCTATGGACTGGGCGAATTCGCTGCGTGCCTGCTCTGCGATTACCGCAGTGTCTACCGAGGGGCGCAGGCCGGAGAGGGATTTAAGCATACGCCAGAAGTGGCGGCGGTCTTCACAGGAGCGAACCAGTGGGGCGGCCGGGACGACACGGATCAAACGATTCTTGCGGTTGACGGCCCAGATGAAGGGGAACTTGCCTTCACGATCATCTCCGTCAAGCTCGAGGTATTCGACGAGCGGGATCATGTTGTCATTCCAGGCATCGCGTGGGACGGTGCGGAACTGTT